>NZ_VSLZ01000007.1 GCF_010747475.1 Halorussus sp. MSC15.2
CCACGCGGTCGCCCTCCGAGCGCGCGAACCGCCGGACCGCCCGGTTGGCGTCCCGCGCGCTCTCCTTGACGGCGACGGTGAACGGGTCGGAGTCGAAGGTCATTACGGGGGTGGTCTCGGGCGCGGTATTTGTATCTGAAGATGCTGACCGAAGGAGTCGGAGCGACGTATCGCCCCGCCCGAATACACCGGACGAACTCTGTCTAAACCCGTTGTTTACTCCTGCTCGTTGGGGTTGAAGAGATAATAGACTGCGGCCAGCGAGAGACCCATCGCGACTGCCTGAAGCGTCACTAACTCACCGCCGAACAGCGCGCCGACGATACCCGCCGCCGTAGCAGCCACGAAACCAGCGAGCGCAGCGTACTCGACGCGGGATAGGTTCCGCGTCCACTCGTCGAGGCGACGGTACAACTGCTTCGTTTTGCTCATGTTTCATGTTTCCACGACCGACACAACAGTGTTTCCACTGGGAGACACCCCTCGCGGGGTGGGCGCGACACGGCGTCACCGGCGGACGCGGTCTGTCGTCCGGTGTTTCATCACCGTTTTACCGCGTTTCGGGCCGCCGTCCGCGGCCCTCCGCTGCCGAAACGGTGCCGCTCAGAACGGGTAGTCGCGCTTCTCGGTCTGGGTCGAAATCCACTTCGTCTGGGTGAGTTCGTGGAGAATCGCGTCGCCGTCGTACCGGCCGATGCCCGACGCCTTCATGCCGCCGAACGGGACCGACGGCTCCTCGTTGACGGGTTGGTCGTTGACGTGGACCATCCCGGCCTCGATTCGGTCCGCGAGTTCGCGTCCGCGGTCGAGGTCCCCCGCGTGAATCGCGGCAGCGAGACCGTGTTCGGTGTCGTTCGCCATCTCGACGGCCTCCTCCTCGTCGGAGAAGGGAATCACCGGCGCGACCGGGCCGAAGTGTTCGTTGCAGGCCGCGGCCATGTCGTTGGTCGCGTCCGAGAGGACCGTCGGTTCGACGTAGAGGTCCTCGTGACCGCCGCCGGTTTCGAGCGTCGCGCCCTGCTCGACCGTCTCCTCGACGTACGCCAGAATCTGGTCGCGCTGGTCCTCGTCGATGACCGGGCCGACCACGTTCTCGCGCTCGCGGGGGTCGCCGATAGGGAGACTCCCGGCGCGCTCGGCCAGTTGCTCGACGTACTCGTCGTACAGCGATTCGTGAACGAGATGGCGGTTGATGGAGATGCAGATTTGGCCCTGATGCAGGAACGACCCGAACACCGCCGAATCGACCGCGGCGTCCACGTCGGCGTCCGCGGTGACGACGTAGGGGTTGTTCCCGCCGAGTTCCATCGCCGGGAGCGCGAGGTTCTCCGCGGCCTGCGCGGCGACCCGCCTGCCGACCTCGGTCGAACCGGTGAACGCCATCACGTCGAGTTCCGGGTGGGAGGCCATCCGGTCGCCGACGTCGGACCCGCGGCCGGTCACGACGTTCAGGAGACCGTCGGGGAGTCCGGCCTCCTCGAAGATGCGCGCGAGCAGGAGACCGCCCGTCACTGGCGTCGAGGAGGCGGGCTTGAGGACCACGGCGTTGCCGGTGGCCAGCGCGGGCGCGACCGCCCGCATCGAGAGGTTGAACGGGAAGTTCCACGGCGAGATGACCCCGACCACGCCCTCGGGGACGCGCTCGATTTCGTTCTGCTTGCCGGGAATCATCGAGTCGGAGGTTTCGGTCTCCATCCGCCCGGCCAGCCCCGTCGCGTGGTGGCACATCCCCTGCGCCGTCTGCCACTCCGCGAACGCCTTGGCGTTGGCGCTGCCCGATTCGACGGCCAGCGCCTCCAGAATGTCGTCGCGCCGGTCGTCCAGAATGCCGATGGCGTCCTCAATTACCGACGCGCGCTCCTCGGCCGACCGCTCGCTCCACGCCGCCTGCGCGGCCGCGGCCGCCTCGTAGGCCCGGTCCACGTCGTCTTCGGTGGCAGCCGGAACCTCGGTCACTCGCTCGCGGGTCGCCGGGTTCTCGACCGCGATGGTCTCGTCGCGACTCGCAGCGACCCACTCGCCGTCCACGTACAGCGCGTTCCAATCACCGTCGAGAGTAAATTCTCTGTCGGTCACGTCCTGCTGTTGGAGTTCCAACGTGAAAATACGGTCGGACGACGACCGGGAGCAAGGTCGAGACGTTTATCACGGCGGTAGGAAGGGAACGAGAACCACCCAAAGATACTCGGCGCTCGCGAGAGACGTGTCATCCGAACCATGAAAAAAGTTCTCGCGAGCGTCGGTATCGGCAACGCCAGCGTCGATACCGTCCTGCCCTCTGCGACCGTCACGCCCGGCGAAACCATCGACGCGGAAGTCCACGTCAGCGGCGGGTCCGCCGAACAGGAAGTCGGCGCGATTCGATTCGAGTTGGAGACCCAGTACGCCACCGAAGAAGGGTACGACGACGCGGACATCGACCGATTCACCTTGACCGACGACCTGACCATCCCGCCGGACCACGAGGAGACGCGCTCGGTCTCCATCGACGTCCCCTACGGAACGCCCGTGACGCTGGGCAACGTGGACGTGTGGGTCGAGACCGAACTCGACATCGACTGGGCGGTGGACCCCGAGGACAAGGACTACCTCGACGTGACGCCGACTCCGCGCCTGCAAGCGGTCTTCGACGCGATGGAGGACCTCGGCTTCTCGTTCCGGTCGGCCGAGTGCGAGGCCGACCCCTACGACCGGTACGGGTCCGGCAACCGGTTCGTACAGGAGTTCGAGTTCCGGCCGCAGTCGGGTCCCTTCCGCGGCGAGTTGGACGAGGTGGAACTCGTCGCCCGAGAGAACGCCGACGAACTCACGCTGTTCGTGGAGATAGACCGCCGCGGCGGTCTCCTGAGCGAGATGGCCGAGACCGACGAGTCGAAGACGAGTCTGACGGTTCGGGACCCGGACCCGGCGACGGTTCGTGACGACTTGGAGCGCGCGCTGAACCAGTACGCCTGAGTCGGAGTCGGGCGCTCACCCCTGACCGCTCTCCTTTCGCCGACTCTCCGACGACGTTCGGTCCACCCACTGCCAAACCCTTACCTCGGCCCGCCGACAACCGACACCCTATGAAGCAGTTCCCGGCCGTTCCTCGCGCCGACGACGCCCCCTCGGACCTCCTCGACTCGGGCCACCTCTGGATTCAGGAGCGGGTGGACGGGGCGCACCTCCGGTTCAGACTCCGCGAGTCGGGTCTCATCGAGTTCGGCGACCGGCGTCGGACCTACGACGCCCACGAGATTCCGCTCGGATACCGCCGCGCGGTCCGGCACGTCCGCGAGTCGTTCGACCGCGAGGCGCTCCGGGCGACGCGCGACGACCCCTCCTCGGTCGTCTTCTTCGGCGAGGCGACGGTGCGCCGCGCCATCGACTACGACTGGGACCGGACGCCTCCGTTTCTGGGTTTCGACGTGTGGGACGCCGCCGAACGAGACTCGGCGGGCAATCGGTCGGGGTCAGACGACGCGGACGGCCGCTTCCTGCCGCCCGACGCGGTCGAGCGGGCGTACGACCGCCTCGGTCTCGACGCCGTGAACGCGTTCGAGAAGGAGGTCCGGGCCGCGGACTTCGACCCCGATAGCTACGAGGTGCCCGACTCGGCGTGGTACGACGGTCCCGCCGCGGGCGTCGTGGTCCGGAACAAGACCGGCCAGCGCGCGGTGATTCCGCACCCGGACGTTCGGGGGAGCGACGACGGGCCGTCCGCAGACGACCCGAGTCCGACCGAGGCGTCCGCCGACGAACTCGCCGCGGCGTACGCGACCGACCAGCGAATCCAGAGCGTCGTCGGCGAACTCGAAGCCAGCGAGCGTCCGGTCACGTTCGACGCCGTCTTCGACCGACTCGTCGAGGACATCGCGCGCGAGGAGTACGCCGACCTCTTCGACGGCGACCGGTCGGTCGATGCGTCGGCGTTCCGCTCGGCGGTGGCGGCGCGGACGCAGGCGCGCCTCGACGCAGAGTAGTCGGCGGTCGGCGACTCAGAACCCGAGCGTCCGCCGGAGGCGCGTCACGAGACCGCTGTCGGACGTGGGGAGTTCGCGGGCCAGCGCGTCGAGTTCGTCGTCGCCGAACCGGTCGTCGCCGCGGGCCTCGCGCAACCACCCCTCCCACTCGCTCTCGGTCAGGGTCCCCCGCGACTCGGGACCCCACTGTTCGACCAGCGCCTCGCGCTCCCGGAACGGGATGTCCATCTCGCCGCCGCCCCAGTGGAGCGGCGAGAGCCAGAACTCGTACTTGGCGTCCTCGTTCGGGGACTCGTCGTCGCCCGGGAACACGACGCGGTAGGGGTAGTCGTTGTAGAGGAACACGTCGTCTGACGTGACGGTGTCGCCGTTTGGGAGTTCGAGGGTGCGCGTCATCAGTTAGACGATAGTTGGACCGCCGGACGCTTGAGGATTTCCCGGCATCGGCTTCCGTTTCGGCCGCACGACGCGACCCGAATCGGTTCGATACTGCTGACCAACAGAAAACATATGTCTCCTAGCTTAGTGTCCTCCCGCTATGCGACGAAGGCGCTTCCTCGCCGCCCTGAGCGGAACCGTCGGTTCCGGATGGTGTGTTCTCTCCGATACGCAAGCGGACGCGGCCGCCTCGACCACGACCGGCGATGCTGTCGGCTGGGACGGTAGTGACGGCGTCGGAGGCTCCGACCGCGACGTCGTGGCCCAGCGAACAGCCGACCGGACGCTCGCGCTCTCGCCCTCCAGTTACGTCACGGACGACCGCGGAACGGTCGAACTCCAATTTGCCGCGCCAGCGACTGCCGACGGGCCTGCCGTCCTCCGGGCGACACTCACGAACGCGAACGACTTCGAGAACACCTTCCGATTGGGCGAAACGCCGCCGTTCGACCGGACCCCGCAAGCGAAACCCGAGACGACGGCCGACCGGCTACCGGTGTTCCTCGCACCGACCGCGAACCACGACCTCTGCGAGACGCCGCCGGCGTATGGACGCGCCGACGACGGTCGGTGGCTTCTCGCCCGCGAAGACGACTGGCTTCCCGAGACCGTCACGCTCGGCCCCGGCGAGACCGTCCGCGGCGAGTACGTCCTTCTCGGCCACCCGGAGAGCCGGAAACCGCCGCTCGGCCGGTACGAAATCGCCCCGGAGTTCGCGCTCGGTTTGACTGCGTGGCGGACTACGAAACAGGGTCCTCGCGGCCGCTCGGCGTTCGAGGGGACGGAGCCACCGTCGCTTCCGGTCGAGGAGGAACGCCCGGTCAACTGGTATCACGACGCTGACCGCGAGTCGGCGGTCTACCTTGAACCGTCGGCGGAGTACGTGTCCCTCCCGGCGGAACTCGAGTTCACCTTTCACAACCACTCGCGCCGCCCCCGGTCGTGTGAGTTCTACCGACTCTACCGGTGGGAGGGCGACGGCTGGCGGCTACTCGACCGAGGGTATCCGGTTCAGGCCTGCTACGGACGTTCGCCCGGCGAGCGGACGACTTTCCGCCTCCGGGCGTTTCCGGGGAAGGTCCTCGAGGGCGACGGCGGACTGCGGAGTCGCTCGATGCGACTCGACCCCGGCCGGTACGCCTTCGCGGTCGGCTACGACGAGGTCTACGCTGCGCTGTTCGAACTCGTCGGACAGATGTGCGGAATCCCTCTCGCCGAGAGGGGTCAGAGCAGGTCGCGGTTCCTGTAGTAGACCACTCCGGCGACCGGCGCGAGGACCGTCCAGACGAGGAGGACGACCGCCGCGAACGGGTAACCGGTCGCAACCGTCGAGACTCCCTCGAACGGAGTCGAGATGAGCGGGTGGCCGTCCCCGACCGGTGCGAACAGCGTCGTGAGCTTCACGTAGGCGTTGATGGGGTTGAGCCGTCCGACCCAGAAGTACCACTCGGGTAGCGGGAACTTGTCCTCGACGCCCTGCAGGAGGACGAACTGGAACGCGGGCCACCCGGCCCGGAGGACGGCGAACACGGCGATGACGACCGCGACGGCGCGGTTGGCGGTGTCGGCGTACGCCGACGCGGTGAGTCCGATGCCGACGAACAGCAGCGCGTACGGGACCGAGACGAGCGTGAGACCGACCATCCCGAGCAGCGAACCGCCCTCGAAGGTGAACGCGACGACGACGCCCGTGAGCGCGAGGCAGACCACCAGCGGGACGACAACGACCGCCGACCGCGAGAGGTACTTGCCGACGAACGCATCGTCGCGGGAGTTCGGCAGGCCCAGCAGGAAGCGGACGCTCCCCGTCTCGCGTTCGCCGACCAGCGCGGCGTAACTCCCGACGAGACAGACCAGCGGAAGCACGAACGACAGTCCGGACCCGACCGCGAGGACGGCGAGTTCCATCCCCGGGCGCACTCCGGTTCGGGGGTCCGAGAGCGCGAGCGCCCCCGCGACGGCGAGGACGGTGAACGCGACCACGACGCCCGCTATCTGCTTCGGGTTGCCGAGGAAGACGAGCGCGGCGATGGACCCGACGGTGAGGAGTCCGCCAACCCCGGCGAGCGCGGCCACGTCGGACGCCAACGCGAACAGGCCCACCGCGACCACGGTGGTGAGCGCGACGATGGCGCTCACCGCGGTGCCGGTCCGCGAGCGGTAGACGCTCGTCAGGTCGCGCCGAAACACGTCGGCTCGGCTCACGCCGTCCCCTCCGTGTACTTCGAGAACACGTCCGACAGCGAGGCGTCCCGGACCTCGAAGTCCTCGAAGACGCCCGCGTCGGCCACCGCGTTCAGCGCGCGGAGTTTCGCCGTCCCGTCGCCGTCGCAGTCGATTTCGATTCGACCGTGGCGCTCCCGGACCTCGCGGACGCCGTCGAGTCGCCGGAGGTCGGCCGCCAGCGCGTCGGGGACGGCCGACACCCGAACCGAGAGCGTCGCCCCCGCGCCGAGTTCTCGCCGGAGTTCTTCGACGCCGCCGACGGCCGCGAGCGACCCGTCGAGCAAAATGCCGATGCGGTCGGCGACGGCGTCCACCTGTTCGAGGATGTGGCTGGAGAAGAAGACGGTCGCGCCCCGGTCGGTCTCCTCGGTCACGACCTCTCGAAGGGTCCGCGCGCCGTTCGGGTCCAGTCCGGTGGAGGGTTCGTCGAGGACGAGCAGGTCGGGGTCGCCGACCAGCGCGACGGCGAGCGCCATCCGCTGGCGCATCCCCTTCGAGTAGCCCCCGGCGCGCCGGTCCGCGGCGTCCGCGAGTCCGACGCGTTCGAGGAGCGCGTCTGGGTCGTCGCCGGCGTCCTTCGTGTCGATGGCGTGCTGGACGTGTTCGCGGCCCGTGAGATTCGGATAGGCTCCGTAGCCTTCGAGCAGCAGGCCCGAGCGCTCGCGGACCGCCACGGAGTCGCGCTGGGCGTCCTGGCCGAACACCCGAATCTCGCCGCTCGTCGGTTTCGTGAAGTCGAGCATCGCGTTGATGGTCGTGGACTTGCCCGCGCCGTTCGGGCCGAGGAAGCCGAACACCTCGCCCTCCTCGACGGACAGCGAGAGACCGTCCACTGCCGTCACGTCGCCGAACAGTTTGGACAAACTATCTATCTCGATGACTGACATTCTGGTCTTGGTATCGTTGGCACAGCGGCACGGAATAAGTCTTCTTGCGACTCGGGAATCCACAGCGTCGTTACGGAACCGACCGGGGGTGGGCCTTCCCGTTCTACACTGCGCGACCAATCGGGACAGCGGTGTCCGCGAGCGCCCGCACCGCCTCACCCGCCGGAACCGCTCCCCGAGACGGGCGACTCGGGGAGCGTCGTCTGGGACGCTCGCCGTTGCCGGAAGCGCCGAAAGAGCGCGTCCGGGAGCAGTCCGACGGCGACGTTCCGCGCCCGAGTGCCGAGGGCCGACTCTATCGTGCCGACGGTTCCGAGTCTGTGGGACTCGTCGCGGATTCGGTCTGCTCTGGGCTTCCGGTCGGTCTCGTACGCCCGGAAGGCCGACGATAGCTCGCCGTGGGTGTCGATGGCGTGGGCCAACGCGAGGGCGTCTTCCACGCCCTGCGCCGCGCCCTGTCCGCCGAACGGGAGCATCGCGTGGGCCGCGTCGCCCGCGAGGACGACCGACCCGCGGTGCCACCGTTCGAGTTCCGGCACGTCGTCCAAGTCGGTGACGAAAATCGCGTCCGGGTCGAGCGACCCCACGACGCCCGGAACCGGGTCGGGGAACTCGCCGAACCGCTCGCGGAGCGTCGCGGCGGGTTCCCGCGGGTCGGACGGGTCGGACTCCAGTCGCTCGGGTGCCGTCCCGAACCAGTAGAATCGGTCGGGACCGAGGGGTGCCCCACCGGTGTAGGTGCCCTCGCCCCACACCTCCACTCCCCGCGTGCGATACCGCTCGGGGAGTTCCGCCTCGGCGATGGCCCGATAGACGATGCCCTCCATCGAGCGGGGTTCGACGTCCGGGGCGACGAACTCCCGAACCGCGGAGTCGATGCCGTCCGCGCCGACGAGAACGTCCGGACGAACCCGCGTGCCGTCCGCGAACCGGACGATGGGGCGCTCCGGGTCCGTCACTTCGGTGCAACGTTTTCCGGTCCGGACTTCGGCGTCGAGTTCGTCCAGCAGTATCCGGAGCAGGTCGGCGCGGTGTATCGAGACGAACCCGTGGCCGAACCTCTCTCGCTCGAAGCGCAGGTCGAACCGCTTCAGGACGTTCCCGGACGGAGCGCAAATCGCGCTCCCGTCGAGTGGGACTCCGGCGTCTCGGAGTCGGTCGGCGATTCCGAGTCGGTCGAACACGAGCAGTGCGTTCGTCTGGAGCAGGATTCCGGCACCGACGGGACGATACTCCGACGCCGCCTCGAAGACGGCCGGTTCGAAACCTCGCCGTTCGAGCGCGAGCGCCGTCGTCAGGCCACAGATACCGCCGCCGACGACCGCGATGTCGGGCGACTCTCGTATCTCTTCCATGTCCGTTCGTTCGGGACCGACGACGAATCGTCGTTTGCCGGTCATCCACGACCTTTGAAGTCCCTTCGGGTTTCTCTCACGGGTATGAGGTATCTCACGGTCCTCGCGCGCCCCGGAGAGGGCGGGGTGTTCCATCCGCTGGGAAAGCGACTCTCGGCGGAACCGGCGATTACTCGGGAAGCGATTCACCGCGTCGAACTCCTCGACGAGGAGACGGTGCTTTCGTTCGCCGAGGGGAGCGGCGACAGGCACCGCTACGAGGAGATTATGGACGAGTCGCCGTCGGTCACCGACTACCTCGTCTCGGGGGACGACCGCTGGATGGCGGTCAGCCAGTTCGAACCGACGGACTCGACGCGACGGATGCTCGAACGCCAACGCGAGTCCGACGTGGTGGTCGAGACGCCGATACGAGTCGAGGACGACGGGTCGCTCTGCGTGACCTGCTTGGGGAGCGAGTCGGACCTCCGGGACCTGTTCCGGGAGGTGACCGACGACCCTGCTCTCTCGTTCGAGGTGGTCGAAACCGGCGACTACGACCCCGACGAGGGTTCGTTCGCCCGACTGCTGACCACTCGCCAACAGGAGGTCCTCGAAGCGGCGGTCGAGGAAGGGTACTACAACACGCCGCGAGAATCGACCCACGAGGACGTGGCGAACGCCGTCGGCATCGCGCCGACGACTGCGGGCGAACACCTCCGTAAAATCGAGGAACGGGTGTTCGGCGCGCTGGTCCGCTGAGCGCGGACGGGACTCCCAGACCCCGACTGCCGAATCGACGGACGAAAAGGCTCGCACCGAGTAGACCCCGGTAATGAACGTCGAATTTCTCGGTGGTGCCCGCGAAATCGGGCGGAGCGCGGTCCTCGTGGACGACTCGCTCCTGCTCGACTACGGGATGGCCACCGGCAACCCGCCCTCTTTCCCGGTCGGCGACCCCGACCCTGACGCCGTGGTCGTGAGT
The DNA here is from genome assembly GCF_010747475.1 of Halorussus sp. MSC15.2. NCBI lineage: Archaea > Methanobacteriati > Methanobacteriota > Halobacteria > Halobacteriales > Haladaptataceae > Halorussus > Halorussus sp. MSC15.2. The sequence goes on from NZ_VSLZ01000007.1 coordinate 9,833, forward strand.
CACGGCCACCTCGACCACGTCGGGGCGGTCCCCTCCCTGCTGTCGGGCGACGCCCGGCCGCCCGTCCACTGGACGCCCCCGACGCGGGACCTCGCGAGCGTGCTGGCCCGCGACACGCTCAAGTTGCACGGCGGGAGCTACGACTGCCCCTTCACCGAGGCCGAAATCGAGCGCCTCTCGCAGGTCTCGGAGACCCACGGCTACCGCGAGACGTTCACTGCGGCCGGATACGAGGTCACGTTCTTCGACGCGGGCCACATCCCGGGGAGCGCGCACGTACTGATAGACGACGGCGACACCCGCCTGCTCTACACCGGCGACTTTCACACCGAGGACACGCAACTCCTGTCCGGCACGACCGCGCGGCCGGAGGCCGACATCGTAATCACGGAATCGACGTACTCCAACGTGGACCACGACCCCCGCGAGACGGTCGAGGAGCGATTCGCCGAGAGCGTGCGCACGACCATCTGGGAGGGCGGCACCGTGGTCGTCCCGGCGTTCGCCATCGGTCGGACGCAAGAGATGCTGATGGTCTGCGAGGCCCACGACATCGACTGTTACGTCGATGGGATGGGCCAGAAAGTCACTCGAATCGCGCGACGGTATCCCGATTTCCTGCGCGACGGAGACGCGCTCCAACGGGCGAAATCCCACGCCCGATTCGTGACTGGACGAGACGGACAGCGCAAGCGCATCGCGGAGAAGAGTACAGCGATAGTTACCACCAGCGGGATGCTCTCGGGCGGTCCGGCGATGACGTACGTCCCCGAAATCCGCGGGAACCCGACGAACAAGATAACCTTCACCGGGTATCAGGTCGAGGGGACGCCGGGCCGCGAACTGCTCGACAGGGGCCGTGCGGAAATCGACGGCCGGGTGATGTCCGTCAGCGCGCGGACCGAGGCGTACGACTTCTCGGCGCACGCCGACCGCGAGGGTCTGCTCGACTTCCTCGACTCGTACCGCGACGCCCGGATTCTGGTGAACCACGGCGACCGGTGCGAGGCGTTCGCCGAGGAACTCCGCGAGGCGGGGTTCGACGCGACCGCCCCGGAACTCGGCGAGACCCTCGAATCGCGCTGACCCCGTCGGGCGCGGTCGGCGGACAGTCCCGCGAGAACGCGACGCCGTCCGACCCCCGACCCGGATAGAGTCGGTTCCACCTTTATGCGGCGCCGTTCGGTACGCTACCGCATGACGTTCTCAGTCTGCATCCGCAACGAGACCGACGACGGGACCGAGTTCGGCGTCGGCGTCGCGACCGACGCGCCCGCCGTCGGCGCGCTCGCACCGTGCGTCTCCCACGAGGGCGCAATCAGCACGCAGAGCTTCGTCAACGTCCGCCTCGGTCGCCGCGGCGTGGCCCTGCTCGACGACCTCGCGGTGGACGACGCGCTGGAGGGACTGCTCGCGCAGGACGACGACAGTGACCTCCGGCAGGTCCACGGCGTCGATTCGCGCGGCAACGCCTACGCCTTCTCCGGCGAGAACTGCGACGGGTGGTTCGGCCACGAGGTCCACGAGGAGGCGGGCATCACCGCGGCGGGGAACATGCTCGAAGGCGGCGAGACCCTGTCGGCGGCGGTCGACGCCCTCTCTGCGGACGGCGACGACCTCGTGGACCGACTCTTGAGCGCGCTCGCCGCGGGACGCGACGCGGGCGGCGACAAGCGCGGCCACTCCTCGGCCGCGGTCGCGGTCAAAGCCCCCCAGACCACCGCGTACCACGACCTCCGCGTGGACCACCACGAGACGCCCATCGACGAACTCCGCCGGGTGTACGAGGCCGCCGTCGAGGCCAGCGAGGGGTTCAGCGAGGAGTCGAGGTCCCGAATCTTCGACTAGCGAGTCTCACCGACTCTCGACCGCCCTCGCGGTCTCGGCCTCGATTTCTCCGGCGAAGTACGACGCGCACGACTCGATGAGTCGCTCGCCCTGTTCGAGGGTGGCCTGCTCGGGGTCGCCGAGGACGCCGTTGTCGCTCACCGCGCGAATGCCGTCTTCGAGCGGTATATCGGACACGTCGCCGACGAACCCGGTCGCGCCGTCGGTTGGTTCGACGAGTTCCGGATTCGTCTCCAGTAGGAACGCCGTCTCGGCCGCACCGGCGTGCGCGCCCGCCTCCTCCGGAGTCACGCCGAACTCGCCCATCGCGGCGGTCCGCGCCTCCATCATCCCCTCTCTGTCTCCGGCGACGAACACGTGACCGTCGAGGTCCGCGTCCAGTCGGTCGGCGACTTCGACCAGCGCGTCGGCGTTGCCGCCGTGACTGGTGAACAGCGCGATGTCGGTGAACCCGTGGTCGGTGAGGCTCTCGCAGTAGTCCCGAATCACCGCCTTGAACGTCTCCTCGGAGAGCGATATCGTCCCGGGGAAGTCCATGTGGTGGTCGGACATGCCCGGCCGGACGACCGGCGCGAGGAAGCAGTCGAGTTCGGCCGCGATTCGCCTGCCGAGTTCGCGTCCGCGGAGCGCGTCCACCGAGAGCGGGAGGTGGGGACCGTGTTGCTCGACGCTCGCCGTCGGCACGACGACCAGCGACGACTCCGCGAGTCCGTCCTCCACGTCCGGCCACGTCATCTTCGTCAGCTCGAATACCATACCTCACCCTTCGACGACACGCCCCGTAACTACCGACCCGAACTATTCCGGACGAAAACGCGAGACGACGCTTCGACGACCTGACTCGGGGGTTTCGGCGAGTCGGGGGCGTACCGACACGAGTCGGGAGGCGAAACCGGACGTCAGAACGAGTCGGTACTCTCGACGGAACCTGCGCGGAGAAGGAGTCGGCGGTCAGAACACGTCCGGTCGTCCGGGCGCGTCCGAATCGACGCGGTGGCACGTCGCGGTGTGCTCGTCTCCGGCGGCGACGGTCCGCGGGTCCTCGCGTTCGCACGGCGACGTGAACTCGTCGGCAATTCGGTCGGCCGCCCGGTCCTCGTCGCCCGCCGCGAGCGCGGCCGCGGTCTCTCGCACCGCCTCGGCCGCCTCCGGCGGTAGGTCCGCCGGGTCTCCGGGAAGCGACTGCTCGACGATTCGGGCCGCCACCTCGTCGTCCGACGTCTCGCCGTCCGCACCCAACCGCTCGCGGACCGCGTCCGGGTCTATCTCGCCCGCCAACACCCGGTTGCGGAAGGTGAAGCCGTCCTTGAACTGCTGTTGGGTCCCCGGCCAGTCGTCGGGCGGTATCACCGCCGGGCATCGCGTGTGGAACCGGCACCCGGAGGGCGGGTCGAGCGGCGACGGCACCGTCCCCTCCAGAATCACGCGGTCGGTGCGGTCGGCGGCGTCGATTCGCGGCACCGACGACAGCAGCGACTTCGTGTAGGGGTGCTGGGGGTTCTCGAACAGTTCCTCGACCGGGGCCGTCTCGACGATGCGCCCGAGGTACATCACCGCCACGCGGTCGGCGATGTGGCGCACGACGCTCAGGTTGTGGGCGATGAACACCAGCGAGAGACCGAACTCGTCCTGCAGTTCGTCGAGCAGGTTGAGAATCTGGGCCTGCACCGACACGTCCAGCGCCGACACCGGTTCGTCGGCGATGACGAGTTCGGGTTCGAGCGCCAGCGCGCGGGCGATGCCGACGCGCTGTTGCTGGCCGCCCGAGAACTGGTGGGGGTATCGGTCCACGTGGCCCGCCTTCAGTCCGACGCGTTCGAGCAGTTCCTTCGCTCGCTCGGTCCGGTCCTCGTCGTCGTCGCCGATACCGTGGACCTCCATCGGCGCTTTCACGATGTTGCCGACGGTCTGGCGCGGGTTCAGCGACGCTAGCGGGTCCTGAAATATCATCTGGAGGTCCCGCCTGTACGGTCGCATCTCCTTGGCCGACAGTCCGGCGAGGTCCTCGCCCTTGTACTCGACCGAACCCCCGGTCGGCGTGTGGAGGTTCAGGATGGTCTGTCCGAGGGTGGACTTGCCGCACCCGGACTCGCCGACGACGGCGAGCGTCTCGCCGCTCCTGACCGTCAGGTCCACGCCGTCCACGGCCTGCACCTTCCCGGCGTCCCCGACGAGTTTGTCGAGGAAGCCGTCGGCCTCCTCGAAGTACTTCTGGAGTCCCTCGACTCGCAGCAGGGGTTCGGCGTCGGTCGCTGCGTCCGTCTCGGTCCGTATCGTCTGTTCGGAACTCATAGTTGCTCCTCCGGCGGGCCGCGGCGCAGACACGCCGCCTCGTGGTCGGTCTGGTCGTCGCCGACTTCGCGGAAGTCCGGCGGGCGCTCGTAGCACTCGCGTTTCGCCTCGGGACACCGCGGCGCGAAGTGGCACGCGTACGGGACGTCGATGAGGTCCGGGACGTTGCCCTCGATTGGCTGGAGGTCGTCCCGGGGGTCGTCGAGGCGCGGCGTACTCGCCAACAGCCCCTGCGTGTAGGGGTGCTGTGGGTTCGAGAACAGTTCGTCGGCGGGCGCGCGCTCGACGATTTGGCCCGCGTACATCACGTTCACCCGGTCGCACGTCTCGGCGACGACCGCGAGGTCGTGGGTGATGAGCAGGATGGACGTCTCGAACTCCTCCTTGAGCGACCGCAACTCGTCGAGAATCTGGGCCTGAATCGTCACGTCGAGCGCGGTGGTGGGTTCGTCGGCGACCAGCAGGTCGGGTTCGCACGACAGCGCCATCGCTATCATGGCTCGCTGGCGCATCCCGCCCGAGAACTCGTGGGGGTAGTCGCTGGCCCTGCTGTCGGGTTCGGGGATGCCCACGGCTTCGAGCATCTCGATGGCCTTGCGCCACGCCTCGCTGTTCTTCGACGCGCCCAGTATCTTGCGCTTGACCTCTGCCGGCAGCGAGACGCCCTCGCCCACGTCCTGATGGAGTCGAACCGTCTCGGCTATCTGCTCGCCGACGGTCAGGGTCGGGTTGAGGCTGTTCATCGGGTCCTGAAACACCATCGAGATGGACCCGCCGCGGATGTCGGCCATCTCGGCGTCGGTCTTCTCCAAGAGCGACTCGCCGTGGAAGCGGACGTCGCCCGACATCACTTCGCCCGGTTCCTCGACGATGCCGACGATGCTGTCGGCCAGCACGCTCTTGCCGCTCCCGCTCTCCCCGACGAGACCGACGATTTCGCCGGACTCGATGGTGAGGTCCACGCCGTCCACGGCCTCGACCTCCCCGCGGGGCGTCGGAAACGCGGTGTGTAGATTCTCGACTTCGAGTAAGGTCATCGTTCTTCCACCTCTCCTTCGCTCACGTCGAAGATGTCTCGCAAGCCGTCGCCGAGCATGTTGAACGCCAGCACCGTGACCATGATGGCGAACCCGGGCATCACGCTAATCCACCACGCTTGGTCGATGAACTGGCGGCCGTCCGACAGCAGGAGCCCCCACGTCGGCGTCGTGGGCTTGACGCCGAGACCGAGGAACGACAGTCCCGCCTCGGCGAGAATCGCCAGCGGAATCATCAGCGTCCCCTGCACGATGAGCGGAGCCACCGCGTTCGGCAGTATCTCCCGGAACATGATGCGCCGGTCGGTCATCCCGATGGCGCGGGCGGCGGTGACGTACTCCTCCTCGCGGAGCGACAGCACCTCCCCCCGGACCAGTCTGGCGAAGTCGTCGATGTACGCGATACCGATGGCGATGACGACGTTCACCACCCCGAGTCCGCCGGAGATGGCGATGATGGCGACCCCGAGGATGAGTTCGGGGAACGCCCACTGGAAGTCCACGTACCGCATCAGCACGCTGTCTATCCACCCGCCGTAGTACCCGGCGAGGACGCCGATGGTCGTGCCTATCGTGAACGCCACCGCGACGGTCGCCAGCGCGACCAGCAGCGACACCCGTGCGCCGAAGATGATGCGCGAGAGGATGTCGTGACCGAACGAGTCGGTGCCGAGGACGTGGAGCACCTCCTCGGTCTGGGGGTCGCTGTCGAAGTCGCCGACGCTCTGCTCGCCGGGCGACTTCATGAAGCCGTAGGTCGCCTCCGGGTCGTGGGGCGCGACGAACGGCGCGAACACGGCGGTCACCACGAACGCGACGACGACCACCGCGCCGAACAGCGCCATCTTGTCGGCCAGCAGACCGTCCACGATGCGCTGGCCCAGCGTCTTGTGCTCCTCTATCTGTTCGTCCTGCTGGTACTCGGGCGGTACGTCGGTCGGTCCCGGTTCGGCGGGCGAGTTCGGTCCCACCCCGGGCGATTGGTCCTCCGTCACGCGTCGTCACCTCCGTAGCGAATCCGCGGGTCGATGAACGTGTACGCCACGTCCACCAGCAGATTGGTGAACACCATCACGCCCGCGACCAGCAGGATGACCGCTTGGGTCACCGGATAGTCGCGGTCGAGCATCGAGTCCACGAGCAGTCGTCCCAGCCCCTTGATGCCGAACACGAGTTCGACCGTCACGCTCCCGACCAGCACGAGCGCGAGTTGGATGCCCGCGACCGTAACGACGGGAATCAGGGCGTTCTGCAGGGCGTGTTTGAACAGCCGAACCCGGCCGTTCACCCCCTTGGCGAGAGCGGTCCGCATGTACTGCTCGTTCTGCACTTCGAGCAGCGACGACCGCATCATCCGCATCACGATGGCCGAGTACGGCAGGCCGACCGCGATAGCCGGCAGGATGATGCTCTCGAACCACGGCACGACGCCCTCGCTGATGGGCGTGTAGCCGAACACCGGCAGCAGGTCGAACCAGACCCCGAACACCAGCGCCAGCAGGATGCCCACGAAGAACGCGGGCATCGAGACGCCCATGAACGCGGTCACGGTCGCCACGTAGTCCAGCGGTTCGTTCTTGCGGACGGCGCTGACGATGCCGGTAGGCAGGGCGACGCCGAGGCCGATTACCACCGCGAGCGCCCGATAGACAGCGTCTTCGGGGCGGCCTGCGCGATGAGGGTGGTGACCTCCTGACTCGACGTGATGGACTGACCGAGGTCGAGGACGAGCATGTCGGTCATCCAATCGACGTACTGGACGTACATCGGCTGGTTCAGGCCCAGTTGGTTGCGAAGCGCCTCCACGGCCTCCGGCGTGGCCTCCTGACCGAGCATCGCCGCGACGGGGCCGCCGGGGATGAGCCGGAGTCCGACGAACACGGTCGTCGCGACTAACCACATGATGAACGCCGCGTGCAGTACCCGTTTGACGATGTATTTACGCATTTGTCACTCGTCGAGCCACGTCGTGTGGAAGTTCCGCAGGAAGGGGATGTGGGTGAACCCCTTCACGTTCGACCGCCGGGCCGCCACGTCGTCCTGGTGAATCAGGTAGGCGTGGGGCACGTCCGCGATGAGCTTGTCCTCCAACTGCTGGAGGAGCTGTTTGCGCTCGTCGCGGTCGAGCGCCTTTCGCTGTTCGGCGAGCAGTCGGTGAACCTCGTCGTTCTCGTAGTTGACCCAGTTCCAGACGCCGTCCGCGCTCGGCTTGCGGTAGAAGTTGTACAGCGACTGGTCCGGGTCGGGGTCGCCGACGCTCCCGCTGATGGTCGTGTCGTAGTTGCCCTTCTCGTAGCGCTCCCAGTAGGTCGAGGAGGTGACCTGCTCGACGCTCACGTCGAAGCCCGCCTTGTTGAGCTGCTGGCGCATCGCCTTCGCGGCGCGGAGGCTGTCCTTCGTGGTGAGGATGCTGAAACTCGCGCCCGACGCGCCCGACTCCTCGAGGAGCTGGCTCCCCTTCTCGGGGTCGTAGCTCTGGTCGTCGGGTTTGTCCTCGCGCCACACCCACTCGGTCGCCTTGTTGATGGGACCCTTGGCGGAGATGGCGTTCCCGAAGTAGGCGGTCTGGATGAACTGCTCGTTGTTGATGGACTTCGCGACGCCCATCCGGGCCTTCTTGGAGCCGAACGGCTCGCGGTCCTGATTCATCGCGAGACCGTACCAGTTGACGCCCGGCGCCGAGAGCTTCTCGACCTCTCCCGCCTGCTCGACCTTGTCGATGTTCTGGAGGGGGACGAGGTTGGCGAAATCGACGTCGCCGCCCCGGAGCGCGTTGACCAGCGTGGCCGGTTCCGAGATGGGATTGATGTCGATACCGTCGAGGTACGGGAGCGAGTTCCCGTTCTCGTCGGTCTCGAAGTAGTCGTCGAACGCGTCGAGCGTGATGCCGGACCCGACCTCGTGCTTCGTGACCTTGAACGGTCCAGTGCCGACGGGCTTGATTTTGTACTGGTCGGCACCCATCTCCTCGATGGCGTTCTTGTTGACGATGGTCGCGGCCCGGCCCGGTCCCCGAGTGAGGTAGATGAGCGCGGGTGCCATCGCCTCCGAGAAGTTGAGTTCGACCTCGTAGTCGCCCTTGACGTTCACGCCGCCTTCGTCCACGGGTTTGAGCGACCCGAGCTTTCCGGCGGCCGGGGCCTCGTTGGAGATGGTCCGGTTGATTGTGTACTTCACGTCCTCGGCGGTGAACTCGTCGCCGTTGTGGAACTTGACGCCCTCTCGGAGCTGGAAGGTGAACTTCTTGCCGTCGTTCTCGACCGTCCAGTCCTTCGCGAGGTCGCCCCGCACCGTCAGGTCCTTCTTCAGGGTCACGAGACCGTTGAACACGTTGCCCGCGACTTGGAAGTACTGACCCACGCTGATGTACGGCGGGTCCAGCACGTCGATGCTGCCGGTGAACCACGCCGCCTGCAGGCGACCGCCCTGCTTCTGGTTCGCGTCGGCCTGCGTCTCGGTCTCGGTTTCGGTCCCGTCGCCGCCGGACGCGGTCGTCCCCTGCGATTCGCCGCCGTCGCCCCCGCCCAGACACCCCGCCATCCCCGCGAGTCCCGTCGCCCCCAGCAGCTTCATCGTCGTTCTGCGGTCCACAACCGGTCCGCTCAGCGCTTCGTCTGACACACCGTTCGCCTCACCGTCTCCACTGTTACCGTCTATCATGCTCGTACTCAATACCAGTCTGGTTCACCCTCTTGGTATTGTGACCGTCTATATTCGGGCTATCCGGAAAACCACGTTACTGCGGGCAATCAGTACCCCATTCGAAGGGGTTAATCAGCTCGGGCGACTTTGGAAATCCCATGCGCGAAGTGACGCTCCGGTTGCGCCACCACGGCGAACCCGAGAGCGACATCAGCGAGAGATACCCGGACATCACGCTCGAATCCGCCTCGTCGCTGACCGGGAGCGCGGCCGAGCGCAAACGAATCATCGAGATTACGGGTCCGGCCGACTCGATAGAGGGGTTCCTCGACGACTTCGAGGCCGCGGACCCGGTTCTCGACGTGACGCCGCTCACGTCGTTCGACGCCGCGCGGGTCGCGGTCGCCATCACCTACGATAGCTACCAATGGGACAGCATCTCCCAGCGACTCTCGGACATGGGAATTCACCACCGCACCGGGACGACGATTACCGCGGGATGGGAGCGCTGGACGGTGTACGTCGAAGACGGCGACGACGTGAGCGAGATAATCGAGTCGCTGGAACGCGCGGGCAACGACGCGGAACTAGTCCGGGACGTCGCGCTCAGCGAACTCGACGGACAGAGCCACCTCGAACTGTTCGAGATACTGGAGGACGAACTCACGCCCAGACAGTTGGAGGTGCTGAAGACGGCCATCGACCGCGGGTACTACAGGCCGAAGACCGACGTGACCATCGAGGACATCAGCGACGCGGTCGGTATCGCGCCGACGACGACGTGGGAACATCTCGCCCAAGCCGAACACAAAGTGATGGACCAAATCGGCGAGTATCTCCTGTAGCGGTGTCGGCCGTTCTCCGCCGAGGTTACGTCTCCCGAGTCGGGGTCACGCCTGCGTCCGAATCAGGTTCCCGGCGAGCAGCGCGGCCGTCACCGCGATGGCCGCCAGCGCGAGGAACAGACCGCTCGACGACGCGTAGGTCAGGATGACCCCGGCCATCGCCGCGCCGAGCGCCCCGACGCCGAACACGCCGAGGTAGGTGTACCCGTACGAGAGGCCACGAAGTCCCGCCGGGGTGTACTCGGCGACCGTCGCCTGATAGAACGGCTGGACGAGGAAGAGCATGAATCCGAGGACGGCGCTGACACCCAGCAGAGCCACCAGCCCGGCGTTCGAGGCCGGAACGAAGATGACCGCGACGACCGCGAGTCCCGCGAACCCGAGCATGATACCGCGCTCGGTCTCCATCCTGTCGGTGAGTTTCCCGCCCGCGTACTGTCCGGCGATGCCGACCATGAGCAGTCCGGCGTACAGGTACCGCGAGGGTTCGAGGCTGCGGCCGCCGAGCGAGACGGGGTCGAACATCGGCAGTCCGGCGAGCAGGTCGGGCAGGAACGTGAGCGTCCCCCGGTAGTAGAGTCCCGAGCACATCACGATGGCGAACACCGCGGCGAACCCGGCGGTGAACAGTCGCCGCGACTCCGAGACCAGTTCCGACAGCGACGAGACGGTGTCGGCTTTGGAGTCGCTCGTCCCGCCGTCCGTGGCTTCGACCGAGGCGGTCTCGTCGAACTCGACGGTGAGCGACAGCAGGACCGCGACGCCCGCCGGAATCGCGAGCAGCGCCGTCACCTGTCGCCAGTCGAACGCCAGCAGCAGGAGTGCGGTGGCCAGCGGACCGAGCGCGATGCCGAGGTTCCCCGCCATCCCGTGGTAGGCGAACGCGGTGCCGCGCTGGGAGACGCCCTTGCTGATGAGCGACAGCCCCGACGGGTGGTAGACGCTCGCGGCGGCCCCCCAGAGGAGGAGCGCGACGGCGACGAACCCGACGCTCGGGGCCACGCTCAGGAGCAGGAACGACGCTCCCATCCCGACGAGACAGGCGATAATCAGGGGCCGCGAGCCGTAGGTGTCCGCCAAGATTCCGCCGGGGAGCGCGCCGAGGCCGAACAGTCCGTACCCCATCGAGACGACGAGTCCGATGGTCGCGGGCGTCACGGAGAACGCGTCGAGCCAGACGGTCACGAGGATGGGAATCGAGAGCTCGTAGGTGTGAACCATCGCGTGGGCGAGCATCGCGACGCCGACGATGGAACGGTCGTTGTCGTTCATACTGAGACGGTGTGGATGCTCGTAACGCGTCGGCCCGAACGTATAAACGGCGACCCGGATGTAATCGGCCGCGGCGAGCGACTCCGTCCGGACGACCGACCGAGGAGCGACGCCGAACCGTCGCCGGTCAGTCTCGGAGCGCCTCGACCGGGCGCTCGTTGGCGGCCTTCCACGCGGGGTAGAGACCGCTTATCACCGCCGCGCCCACGCCGAACGCGAACCCGAGACCGATGTACCAGAACCCCTTCGCCGTGAACGCGAACGGGTCGCCGAGGAGTTGCAGGTTGATGAGCAGGCCGAGTGCGACGCTCAGCACGGCACCGACGAGCGCGCCGACGAGTCCGAGGAGCGCCGACTCTCCGAGCATGAGTCGCAGGATGTCGTACCGGCCGTAGCCGACCGCCCGGAGGACGCCGATTTCCTCGCGGCGCTCGATGACGCTCATCAGTTGGACGTTCAGGATGGAGATGCCCGCGACCAGCAGCGAAATGCCGCCGACTCCGAGCAGGAAGAGGTTGATGGTGGACATCTGCTGGTTGAACCGCTCGATGGAGTCCTTGAAGTCGATGATGCGGTAGCGGTCCTCGCGGCCGAACCCGAGACGGTTGCGGAGCATCACCGCCGTCTGGTTCGCCTCCGTCGGGGAGTCCGCTCGAATCTGGACCTGCGTGTAGTTGTCGCCCGCGAACGTGGACATCGGGACGAGAACGCCGTCGTCGAGGCTCTGGAACGCGCCGCCCCGCGGTTGGTCTTCGAGGACGGCCGCGATGCGGTAGGACTCCCCGTCGAGGGTGACGCTGTCGCCGGGCCCGACGTCGTAGGTGTCGGCCGTCTCCGCGCCGACCAACACCTGCTTGCGCCACGTGTCGGGTATCGTCCCCCGCTCGGGCGAGAGGCGCGTTCGGGCGCCCTCGACGCCGTACACCGAGACCGACCCGGACTGCCGGAGATGCGTGAGCGTCCCGCGACGCTGCTTCAGCGCGTACACGTCGTCGTCCCCGTCCACGTACGACTTCACCTTCGAGACCTGACTCTGGGTGAGGACCCTGTCGGCGTCCTCGCCGGGGACCACCAAGACCGTGTTTCCGAACGTCGCGCCTTGGAGGAACGAGAGCTTGAACGCGACGCCGAACACGCCTAGCGAGGCGATGGCGACGACGCCGATGACGACGCCGAGCATCGCCAGCGCCGACCGGGTCTTGGCACGAGCGAGGTTCCTGCGGGCCAGCATCGCCAGCGGGAAGCGCTCGAACAGCCAGTCCATCATCGGAGATTCCCGTCCACGAGTTCGATGGTTCGGTCGGCGAACTCGGTCACCTGCTCGTCGTGCGTGACGGCGACCACGGCGACGCCCTCGTCGGTGATGCGGCCGAACTCCCCGAGCACCTGCGACCCTGTGTCGCGGTCGAGGTTGCCGGTCGGTTCGTCGGCGAGCAGGAGGTCGGGGTCGTTGACGAGCGACCGGGCGACCGCGACGCGCTGTTTCTGTCCGCCGGAGAGTTGGTTCGGCAGGTGGTCGAGTCGGTCGCCCAGTCCCACGCGTTCGAGCAGTTCCGTGGCCCGCCGGTGGGTGGTTTTCCGGTCGCGCTCCAGTAACCGGGGGACCTTGACGTTCTCGACGGCGGACAGCGTCGGGATGAGGTAGAAGTTCTGGAACACGAACCCGACGGTCCGCTTGCGGAGTTGCGTCCGCTCGGCGACCGAGAGGTCGCTCACCGCCGTCCCCTCGACCGAAACGGTGCCCTCCGTGGGGGTGTCGAGCAGACCGAGTTGGTTCAACAGCGTCGATTTGCCGCTCCCGCTCGGACCGACGATGGCGACGAACTCGCCCGCCCGAACCGTCAGGTCGATGCCCTTCAGCGCCCGCAACACCTCCCCGCCGGATTCGTACTCCTTGACGAGGTCCCGCGACCGGATGACCGCCGACCCCTGTCGGTCGGCCTCGGCCGCGTCCCCGACCTGATTCTTCTCGGGGGAGACGGAGGTGTCCTCGGCCGTAGCGGGGCCGTTCTCGACCGTGGCCGAACTATCGTCGGCCGTAACGGAACCGTCGTCAGTCACCACCGAACCACCTCCACCCGCCGACGAGCGCGACCACTCCGACGAGGGCGACGCCACCTATCGCCGTCAGCGGAAGCGACGAGTCCGAGTCGACGACTTCGTCGGCGCGGTCCGGGGCACGTCGTAGGTCAGCGAGACCGTCCGCACGCGACGCACGTCGTCCACGATGTAGCTCACGCGCAGCGGAATCGTCACCGACGAGGCGTTCGAGTCGAGGTTCGCCTGCACTTTGAACGAACTGAAGTCGCTCGACGGAATCTCTCCGACGAAGTACTCCGCGGTCGATTGACCGGGGCTGACGTTCGAGTTCGACTGGACGCCGACGACCACGCTCAGCACGTCGGTCGTGCCGACGTTGCTCGCGCTCCCCGTCACCTGCAGGGTCTGGCCCCGCCGGGAGACGGAGATACCGGTGAGATTGACGGCCCCGGGATTCGAGAGTTCCGTCAGCGTCGGCGTGAGGGTCCGAGTGACCGACCGCTGGGTCCCGTTGGCGGTCGTGTATTCGAGGTCCGCCGTCAGGTTCACCGTCTCGGACGTCTCGCCGCTCACCTCGAAGGAGAACGTCTCGGTCGCCGTTCCCGATAGCTGGGCGACGTTCCGCCGGTTGTCCTTCACCGACACCCCGTCGCTCTGAACCTGTAGCTCGACGTTCCGAATCGGCTCTCGGACGCCGTTCGTCAGCGAGACGTTCAGCGTCGTCCGACTGCCGGGCAGGGTCGATTCGGCTTCGACGGCCATCAGGGGATGGGGGTCGAACACCGTGACATCGACCGGTTGGACGACCTCGTAGCTCTCACCGTTCCCGTGTCGGAACTCGACGCGAACGTAGAGGGTGTGTTCGCCCGTCTCGCCGAGTTCGAGCGACTGGCGGTTCTGAAGGCTGTCGCCCGACCAGAGGCGTTTCTTCGGTTTCTCCTCGGCGACCACGTCGTCGCCGTCGGGGGTCCGACGGATTTCGACGCTCTCGACGAAGACGTTCCCGTCCCCATCGTCGACGTTCTCGACGTGCGTGGTCAGGGTGAAGTTCGACCCCACCTCCGGTTGGGTCTCGTTGAGTTCCGTCCGGACAGTCACCAGCGTCGGGGCGGCGGTCTGTGCGACGGCGGCGTCTACGGACGCGGCGTCTTCGGTCGGGGTAGCGTCCACTGCGTGGGGGACGACACCGGCACCGACCGCCGAGAGCAGGACCACGAGACAGGTGAACAGTTGGGTCTTCGTCATCTGGCCACTCTCCGGTCGGCCGCACAGTCAGTCCTCTGCGGTTCGGAGAGCGCGCTCGCGTTCGAAGATTGGAAGCGGCCGTCACCGGGCCGGACCTCGCGTGCCGGTCGTGAGCCGGTTTCGGCACCGCTACCACGTTGTCTGATTAAATACATTTCGTATACGTCCAGTCTCGATGCTATCATTAATAATCTTAGGATTCGACTCCGGACGTCACTGACCCGCAGAGGAACCGACGTTTCGAATCAAAACGGAGTCGCCATTCGAGGACAGTACTGCCGACGAGACGGGAGTCGGTGTGGACGGGAGTACTGGACTATGTGGAGACGGTGGGTACTCGACGGAGACGGACCTACTCCGGACTGATGGGCAGGTCGTACTCCCGCGCTCGCCGCCGAATCGCCTCGGCGTCGCCCGTCCGCAGTTCGCCGTCCTCGTAGACGACGTCGCCGTTCACCATCGTGAACTCCACGTCGTCGCCGTGGGCGGAGAAGACGAGGTGTGAGAACACGTCGTGGAGGGGAACGGCGCGAGTCACGTCTGTCGTCAGGCCCACGACGTCGGCCTTCCACCCCGGTCGGAGGCGGCCGACGTCGTCGAAGCCCGCCGCTTTCGCACCGTTCTCGGTCGCCATCTCGAAGACGAGTTGCGCGGGGGTCGTCGTCGGGTCGAGGTGTTCGACCTTCTGGAGCAGACTCGCCTGCCGCATCTCCGTGAAGGGGTCGAGCGTGTTGTTACAGGGCGGGCCGTCGTTGCCCAGCGCGACGTTGATGCCCCGGTCAACGTAGTCCACGATGGGTGCGATGCCCGACGCGAGTTTCATGTTCGAGGACGGGCAGTAGGTGACGTGCGTACCGGTCTCGGCCAGCACCTCGCGCTCGGACTCGTCGGTCCAGATGCAGTGGGCCAACACCACGTCCTCGCCGGTCAGACCCACTTCGTCCAGCCAGTGGATGTTCCGGCGGCCGGTCCGTTCCTCGACCGTCTCGACCTCGTCGCGGTTCTCGCTAGCGTGGGTGTGGATGCGCACGCCGTCGTACTCGTCGGCGAGTTCGCGCGACCCCCGCAGGCACTCCTCGGTGCAACTCACGGCGAAGCGCGGTGTGACCGCGTACTGGATGCGCCCGTCGTGCGTGTCGTGGTACTTCCGAATCAGGCGCTCGGTGTCGTCGAGTCCCTCTCGGGTCCCTTCCAGCAGACCGTCGGGCGACTCGGTGTCCATCAGCACCTTGCCCATCCGGGCGCGGATGCCCAACTCGCCCGCGGCCTCGAACGCCTCGTCGGCGTGGCGCACCGAGAGGTGGTCGATGGCGGTCGTGACGCCGGACTCGAGCAGTTCGAGGTAGCCCAGTTCCGCGGCGACTCGCATCCCCTCGGCGTCGAGCGACGACTCCATCGGCAGCACGTAGTCGAACAGCCAGTCCAGCAGGGCCGTGTCGTCGGCGATACCACGGCCGAGCGACTGGACGGAGTGGACGTGTCCGCCGACCACGCCCGGCGCGAGCAGGTCGTACTCCGCGCGCTCGTGTCCGGAGTAGGTCTCGACCAGTTCCTCGCGGTCGCCGACGGCGACTATCTCGTCGCCCTCCACGACCACCGCGCCGTCCTCGACCACTGTCTCGGCGTCCGCGACGACCGTTCCCTGTAGTAACATCCCGGCCCGACTATGGGGGAGTCTGTAAAATACCTGCTGATTTCCGCCCGTCGGCGACTCTCGGGTCGGTCCGCTTCGACCGACTCCTTCGTCTTCGACCCGCCGAAACGTCGGACCGATTCGGGGCTGGCTCCGGTGTCTGCTAGCGGACATCGAACGTTGTTCCCGTTCCGGACCTCTCGTCGCGGTCCGTTCGTTGGCCCGACTCGAAACCAAATTACTTAAACTTTGCATGAAGGAATCTCGGACTATCAGAATAGATGTTTCCCCGAAACACTACGTCAGTGAACCGCTGGCTCCAGAATCCTGCACTGCGTCGCTGGCTCGTTCGGATTCCGCTCGTTCTCAGTCTCGGCCTCGGACTGGCTGCACTCGTGGGGCACATTCTCTTTTCGGACGTCGTCGCCGGTGACTTTGAGGCCTACTATTACGGTACGAAGGCGGCTCTCGACGGGGACGCACTCTACTTGAACGAACAGTACTCCAGTCAACACGGCGAATTCATCTACCCGCCGGTGACGCTCCTCTACTTCGCCGTCTACACGCTATTCCCGTTCACCATCGCGTACGGTATTCAGTTGGTTGTCTCGCTCGTGGCCGCTAGCTACGCCGCGTGGGCGGCGGTCCAAACGATTCGGACCCACCGTTCGCTCTCTCGGACTGATTCGGTCCTCATCGGACTCTTCTTCCTGTTCTCGGCCTGCTCGCTCGCTGCCCTCTCGCTAGGGCAAATCAACCTCCTCCTGCTCGCGCTGCTCGTGTTCGGCTACCGACGACTCGCCGATAACGAGCAACTGGCCGCCGGGGCCTCCTTCGCCGTCGCCGCTATCCCGAAGCTGTTCCCCGGACTTCTCGGTCTCTACCTGCTCTCCCGCCGAGCGTGGCGGGCGGCACTCTCGGCCATCGCCGTCGGCGTGGGAGGGATGCTCGTCGGCGCCCTCGTCTTCGGTTACGGGTTGACCCAGAACTACTTCGTCTGGTTGGTAACCAACCGCGGTATCAAGACGGGGACGCTCTCTTCGGCGACGCCTCCCTCCGAGGACCTCTACATCGTCACGCTGATGCGGCCGCTCGCGAACATCTTCCCGTCGCTGGACGTTTCGGGCTACTTCGTCCTTTCTCTAGTGTTACTGCTTCCGGTCTGGGGATACGTCTACGCGGATGTGTCGGGGGTACGCGACGACCTCGTCGCGTTTCTCGCGACACTGGTCGTAATGGTGATTCTCGTCCCGCCTCAGCTAATCTACGGGGTGTTCATCTACTTCCCGCTCGTGGTACTTTACTACCTGACGCACGACCATCGCCGCCGCGCAATATTCGGGGTCTCGCTAGTCCTCATCAACGTCATATTCGTGCCGGAACAGTTCGCCACTGCGCTCCAAGCCCTCTCGCTTCCGTCGCCGTTCGTCGCCGACGTAATGGGAGTCGTTCGGCCGCTCCTCGGGTTCGCGTCGGTCCCGCTGCTCGGGTTTCTCGCGGCACTGCTGGGTTGCGTCGTCCATCGCGCGACGGCATGACGACCTCCACGTCGCGTCCGGTTGGATTCGGCACTTCGGTTCCGCCCGCCGCTACGTCTCTTCCACTCGCCACGTAAAGTCGACTCGAACACGTAGTTGACGACGAACCCAACTCCGATTCCGGCGACGTTCGCCAGCAGGTACCAAAGTCCGAACACATTGTGGAGTACGTGGAGTACCAACACCGCGACCCCGACTCCGCCGGTCCGGACCACGTTCGATTTCAGAAACCGACGGACGAGCGAACCGAACGAGCGGTCCACGCGAATACGTCACCGAGGTGGCGTCGGAGAACCGACTGGGGGGACGCTATCGTGGCGTCCGGATGACGACGCGACCCGACGCAGATGTCGACGTCCACCGTCTGTAGCGTGCGGACCAACTCCGCGAGCGACTCCGCGGCAGTGCTTCCGTCGGCGTCGGCGAACAGCACGATGTCCACGTCGGGAGACAGACTCTCGAACCCATCGACGATAGCGGCACCTTTCCCCCGCCGCGTCGCCGAGTGATTGACCGTCACGTCAAGGTCGTCGATTGGAACCTCGATATCGCCGTCGAGTTCAACCCGTATCTCCTCCGGAGCGAGTACCGAAGTGACCTCGACAATGTAGTCCCGAAGAATATCAGAATCGGGGTTGTAGGCAGGGATGACCAGTCCTACAGAGCAGTCGATACGTGTTCCGATAAAGACTACGAGTATAGTTATTTTGGCATATTACACGTCGTTCTTAGAACATCG
Source organism: Halorussus sp. MSC15.2 (assembly GCF_010747475.1). Lineage (NCBI taxonomy): Archaea > Methanobacteriati > Methanobacteriota > Halobacteria > Halobacteriales > Haladaptataceae > Halorussus > Halorussus sp. MSC15.2. Next base: position 27,964 of record NZ_VSLZ01000007.1, read on the forward strand.
CAGAGGGAACTGGGAAAAACTACCACGGTCGGGTCTCTCCTCCATTCCCGTCGGTTCGCGGTTCGATACCTCCTCACCCCGCTGGCGTGGCCGCTTTGAGGTCGTAGGTCACCCCGGTCAGGTCTTCGGAGACCTCCCAGAGTCGCTCCGCGCGCTCCCGGTCGTAGGAGACGTCGCTGGACTGCTGGACGCTCGGCGGTCCCCGCATGTTCATCAACCCGCCGGGACCGACGTACTCTCCGCCCTCGATTTGCGGGGCGGTGGCGGCGTACAGCATCGGGAGCGCGCCCTGCTCGGCCGACTGTGCGAGGACCGCGTTCGCGGCTTTCATCGCCCAGAGTCGGAGGGTCGACCCCGCCATCTCCGGACCGCGGCGCTGGAGGTTCGTGGCGGCGTACCCCGGGTGACAGGCCACGCTGGTCACGTCCGCGCTCGCGTCGTCGAGTCGGCGCTGGAGTTCGTAGGCGAACAGCACGTTCGCCAGCTTGCTCTGGGCGTAGGCGTTCCACTCGTCGTAGGCGTCCTCGTGCTGGAGGTCCGCGAAATCGATGTCGCCGTTCTCGTGGACGCCGCTGCTCTGGGTGACCACTCGGGTCTCGCCGGGCGTCTCGCGGAGTCGGTCGAGGAGCAGGCCGGTCAGCGCGAAGTGGCCGAGGTGGTTGACGCCGAACTGCATCTCGAACCCGTTCTCGGTCTCGCGCCGCGGAATCGCCATCACCCCCGCGTTGTTGCAGAGGACGTGCAACTCGTCGTGGGTGTCGCCGAACGACTCGGCGAACGACTCGACCGACGAGAGGTCGGCGAGGTCGAGTTCGGCCACTTCGAGCGACCCGCGGTGGCCGCCCTCCGTGTCCTCGCTCCGGAGTCGCCGCTTGGCGTCCTCGCCGCGGTCCTCGCTCCGGCAGGCCATGACGACGTGGGCACCTTTCCGGGCGAACGCGCGGGTCGCCTCGTAGCCCAGACCGCTGTTCGCGCCCGTGACGACGACGGTCCGGTCGTCCATCTCGGGCATCCGGTCCGCGGTCCACTCGCCGCGATTCGGTGACATGTGTCCGTGTAGGGTCGGCAGTCACTGAAAGGCATCGCCGCGGCAAGAACGCCTATAGCGATACGGTCCTCCGAGTCGAGTATGCCGGGCGACGATTCCGGGACGAGCGAGCGGGAACCGTCCGAAAGCGACTCGACCGCTCAGGACCTGACCGACGCCGAACGCGAGGCGCTCCACGAACTGCAGGTCGGCATCGAACACGTCCGCCGGGGGTACGGCCGCCTGCTCGACTGCCACCATCAGGTCGGCCGCGGGATGGACCGGTTCGACGCCGCGCGCGAGAAACTCCGCGAAGCGGGCCACGACGAACTCGCCGACGAACTCCGGGACAGCCACCTCCCCGCGGGCGCGGTCGGGGACCAGTGGACCTACCAACTGGTCGAGACCTTCGAGGCGGAGTTCCTCGCCACAGTCTCAGAGTTCGAGGCGTCTGTCCGCGAGCAGTTAGCCGACGGAGAGAACCACGTCACCGAGCGGAAGTGCCAGCGCGAGTGGCGCGACCGGGCCGACGGCGAGGACTGGCGGAAGGACTGAGACCCTACTCTCGGCGCTTCACGACGAACCCCCGACACTTCGGACAGACGACCACCGAGCGCTCCTCGAACGTCGCCCTGCAGAGCGTGCAGACGTAGTCCCCCTCGTCGCCGGTACGGCGTCGCTCGACGAGTCGGCTGAAAATTCTCACGGGAGTGCCGACGCGACGGACGGGGAAAGTGATTTCCGCCGGCCGCTGACCTGTTTGCCCGCTTGCGATTCTGACGCCACTGGCGACCATTGTCCCGACCCGCGGATTTTTGGCCGGTGAGAACTACCGTAGGACCGATGAGCGAACAGCGAGGCGACGACGGACCGCCGACCGACCGCGAGTCGCCGGTCGGCCAACCGGTCGTCCGCGGCGACGAGACGGTCACAGGACAGGACGCCGAGCAGGCCAAGGCGTTCGACCCGACCGACCCCGAGAGCGTCGCGGCGGCCGCCGAGACTGTCGGGAAGTTCGCCGAGAACACCGCCGGGGGCGAGGACAACGTGTATATGCTCCGGGGGGCGGCGGCGTGCGCCGCGCTCGTTCGCGGCGAAGGGTCGTACAAGGCCGCGGCCGAGCGCGCGGGCGGCGACGTGACGGTTGCGTTCATCCGGAAGTGGGCGCGCGTCCACGACCTGCCCCAGTCCATCCGTCGCTACGTCGCCATGGGGCACGTCGCGCCGACCGCGGCCAAGCACATCGCCCGCGTCGGCGGCGAGGAGCGCTTCCAACTCGCGTGGGCCGTCCTCGACGGTGACCTGACAGTCCGAGAGGTCCGGTCGGTCGCCAGCGAGGTCAACGGGGGCACTCCGGTCGAGGACGCGCTGGCCGACCACGGCGTAACGCCGGGCGAACTCACCGTCACGCTCCCGAACGACACCTACCGGGAACTCCGCCGGACCGCCGCGATGGAGGGACGGGACCCCGAGGAACTGGTCGCCGAGGCGCTGGACGAGAACCTCTCCTGAGCGTCGGGCACTACCGCAGGAACTCCGCCGCCGCGTCGGACAGCACTTCTCCCGCCGTCAGCACCTCCGCCCACGGAATCGTCTCGTCGGGGAAGTGGGCCTGCTCGATGGACCCCGGACCGAACATCACGGTCGGGATTCCGGCCTCGTTGTACCAGCGAGCGTCCGCGCCGTAGGTCGCTCCGCGGGAGTCGGCGTCGTCGAGTCCGTTCGCCGCCATCGCGCGCTGGACCGCCCCGACGACCGGTTCGTCGGCGTCGATTTCGGAGGCCTCGAACTGGACCGAGAACCGCTCGAACTCCGGCGGATGGTCGGTCAACCACTCGTCCTCGGCGACGAGTTCGGCGAGGCGCTGGTCGAAGGTCTCCTCGACCTCCGCCACCGTCTCGCCCGGCGCGACGCCGATTCGAAGCTCGGCCGTCAACTCGGCCGGAACCGACGACGCCCAACTGCCCGCCTCGACCCGGCCGACGACCACGGGCCACGGAACTGGGAAGTCCTCGTAGAGCGGATGGGTCACGCGCTCGCCGCGTTCGGTCTCCAACGCCGCGAACGCACGCCGAATCTCCTCGAAGTACGGGAGGACGTCCACGCCGCGCCACCGGGTCGCGGCGTGGGCCGACCGGCCGGTGAGGCGGAGGCGCTTCATCAGACTCCCCTCGGAGGCCGTGACGGGCCGGAGGTCGGTGGGTTCGGCGATTATCGCGGCGTCACGGTCGAAGGGATAGGGGTTCGACAGCGCGGCCGAGGCCGCGCCGATACCGCCCGCCTCCTCGCCGACGACGCTCTCGACCACGATTCGTCCGTCGAGGGACTCGTCGGTCGACGCTTCGAGGTGTTTCGCCGCGAAGACGCACGCCGCGAGACCGCACTTCATGTCGGCTGCCCCGCGCGCCGTGAGCGTCTCCTCGTCGCCGTCCCCGCGCCACGTCGGGTCGAACGGGTCGCTCGACCACGACTCGCGGGCGACCGGCACCACGTCCACGTGCCCGTTCAGCACGAGCGTGTGTCCGGCGTCGGGGTCGCCCATTTCGAGGACACCGCCGACGCTCGGCCGGTCCGCGACGGAAATCGCGTCGGGGTCGTCCGGGAACGAGGAGTGGGCGGCCAACTCTTCGGCGTCGGCGGTCCACTCGTAGGTCTCGAAGCCGAGTTCGTCGAGACGCTCTCGGACGTACGCCTGTGCGGGCGCTTCGTTCCGCTGGGTGGTGTCGAATCGGAGGAGTTCCTCGGCGAACTCCCGGAGGTCGTCGCCGCGTTCGCGGGCGAATTCGTTCATGCGCGAATCGACTGACGGGGTGCGGGTAAAGTTTCCGGGAAATAGTAAACGTTTAACCCTCGTCGCCCGCAAGCGAGAGTGAGGGCTGGTAGCTCAGTTAGGCAGAGCGTCTGGCTTTTAACCAGACGGTCAGGGGTTCAAATCCCTTCCAGCCCGCTACCTTTTGCGACGAGCACCACCGCGAGCGCCTCGTGCGCTCGTATCTCCGCGAGTCGTAATCGTACGAACGGTGAAGATTTGAACTCTGCAAGTCGCAGTCCCGGAAGCGCAACCCCGTGAGCATCCCGGAACGTCTTGCTCCGGTTCAAATCCCTTCCAGCCCGTTCTAACTACGACGAGCACCACCGCGAGCATCTCGTGGGCCGTACCTCTGGGGGTCCCACAGGACGACGCGAAAAGATTTGACCCCCGTCGACCGAATACTTATCAGCGAGGACGCAAAAGGAACGTTCATGGAAGATATCTTCGTCGGACGACTCATGTCGTCCCCCGTCGAGACGGTCTCACCGGACACCGAGGTTCACGTCGCGGCCGAGAAGATGATAGACGAGCGCATCGGGTCGGTCCTCGTCACGGACGACGAGGGCCAACTCGCCGGTATCCTGACCGCCACGGACTTCGTCCACATCGCCGCCGAACAGCGGTGGGCCGCCGACGCGACGGTTGAGACCTACATGACGACCGACGTGACGACGACGACGGCGAACGCCGAAATACGCGACGTCGCGGACACGATGATAGAACAGGGCTTTCACCACATGCCTGTCGTGGACGAGACCGAAGGCGTCGTCGGCATCATCACGACGACGGACATCACGGCGTACATGTCCCACGTTCAGACGCCGAGTCCGTCGTAATCGGCGCGTCGGCGGTTCCGGGTCGGTCTCCTGTCGCGGTCGAGTCGGTCGGCGACGAGCGTCGTTCACAGTCGCCGCAAAGTTTCGAGAATCGGACGAGCGGACGCTTCCGCGTCCTACGGTTCCCTCACGGAGTCGATTTTCATCAGCGGGTAGCCGTCCTCCATCTCCATCCGGGTGACGACTTCGACGCCCTCGTGGTCCACGACGATTTCGACCTCCATGAACCGGCCCGTGAGTTCCGTGTACCCGCCGGTCATCTCCGCCGCCAGTTTCTCGGTCAGAATATCGACGGTCACGCGCTCGCAGAACGGTTGGTTCTCGATGGCGTCCTCCATCGCGGTTTCGAGGCTGGGGGCGCTCTCGGGACTGACGGGCGTCCCGGCGAACTGGTGGTAGAGCGCACCGAACTTGATGCCCGCCTCGAAGCAGGCCGCGTCGCGGTCGGTGGGGTCCGAATCGGCGGGGCCGGTTCGTTCGGCGGAATCGGCGTCGCTGGAGTCCATAGTCGTGACCAAGCGGGCCTGCGAGAAAAGCCGCCCGGTCTGTGCGCCGGACCATCACGGAATACCTTTTAACGTCCAACACCTCATTCGCCCATGGACTATTCAGCGAATCTCGACAGAGCGATGGACGCGACACCCGACTTCGAAGAGCAGAGCGACCGATTCAGCTACCCCGACGCGGACGCCCAGAAGGACGGCGCGTTCACACGATTCACCAACTTGAGCGACGTCGCGGACGCGCTCGGCCGCGACACCGAACACATCCACAGCGCGCTCCAGCGCGAACTCGGGACCAACGGGAAACTCGAAGACGGTCGCGCCCGGTACAACGGGACCTTCTCGGGGTCCGACTTCGACGCCGCCCTCGAGAGCTACGTGCAGGAGTTCGTCCTCTGCTCGGAGTGCGGCCTGCCGGACACCCGCCTCGTCCGCGAGAACCGCAACCTGATGCTGCGGTGTGACGCCTGCGGAGCGTTCCGACCCGTCACCAAGCGGTCGAGTTCGACCCAGAACCAGAACCGCGACGCCGTCGAGGAGGGTGCCACCTACGAGGTCAAGATTACCGGCACCGGCCGAAAGGGCGACGGCGTGGCCGAGAAAGGCAAGTACACCATCTTCGTCCCCGGCGCACAGGAAGGCGACGTGGTGCAGATTTACATCAAGAACATCAGCGGGAATCTGGCGTTCGCGCGACTCGCCTGAAACTCTCTCGACTCGGTTCTCTTCCCGGTTCTTCTCCACGACCTCTTACTCCGTCAGCGGCAGAATAACGCCGAACACCAGCGGCGACAGGAGCGCGCCGAGCGTGCCGAGTATCTCCATATCGACGAACAGCGCGTTCTCCCACGCGGGGAGCGTGACGTGCATCGCCGCGGCGGCGAGTTCGGCACCCGCTCCGACCGCGAACAGCGTGATACTCAGCAGGAATCCGGCCTTCGTCAACCGCTGGTAGTTCAAGTCGCCGTATCGACCCATGTCGGCGAGGTAGCGTGTCGGTCGAGAAAAACGTTCCTGAACCTCCCGAACGCAAAACCCCTTTACACGCCGAGTTCGTCCGTCGGGGTGATGTACGAACTCCTGACGGAACTCGGGTCCGAGGTACTCGCGGTAGTCGCCTACGCTTTCGGAACCCTCGCGCTGTCGCTACTCGGTCTCTTCGCGGAGTACAACAGTCTCCAGCAACTCCTCGGCGGGGACAAAGTGCTCGCTGGCTGGTTCGCGGTCATGGGCATCGTCGCGCTCGCGTTCGCGGTGAACCTCGGGCGCGAGAAGCTGCTGCCGCAGCTCGCGGCGGACGACTGACCTGCGGAGGGCATCGACGTGACGCGCTCGGCCGGAGTCCGAGCGAATCGCACCTTACTTATCACCTGCTTCCCTCCCTTCAGTTGAATGGACGACCCAGTCCTGCTTACGGGCGCGGAAGGCCGCGTCGGGCAGGCCATCCTCTCGGACCTCTCGGCGGAGTACGAGTGGCGACTGCTCGACCGCGACCCGCCGACTCGCGAGACGAACCACGAGTTCGTCGTCGCAGACATCACCGACGAGGAGGCCGTCCGGGAGGCCATGGACGGCGTCGGCGCGGTCGTACACCTCGCCGGCGACCCACGTCCCGAAGCGCCGTGGAACAGCGTCCTGACGAACAACATCGACGGCACGCGCAACGTCTTCGAGGCCGCAATCGACGCGGGCGTCGAGAAGGTCGCGTTCGCCTCGTCGAACCACGCGGTCGGCGCGTACGAGACCGACGAGCGCACGCCCGAGATGTACCGCCGCGACGACGACTACCGACTCGACGGCACCGAGTTCCCCCGACCGGGCAACCTCTACGGCGTCAGCAAGGCGACCGGCGAGGTGCTGGGTCGGTACTACCACGACGAGCACGACCTCAGCGTCGTCTGCGTCCGCATCGGCAACCTCACCGAGAACCACCCGCCGAAGGACTACGAGCGCGGACAGGCGATGTGGCTCTCCCACCGGGACTGCGCCCACCTCTTCGACCGCTGTATCCGGGCCGACTACGACTTCGAAATCGTCTACGGCATCTCGGACAACGACCGGAAGTACTACTCCATCGAGCGCGCGAAGGAGGTGCTGGGCTACGACCCGCAGGACAACTCCGCGGAGTTCGCGGACGACGAAGCCGACGTGGCCGAGACCGGAGACGGAACCGAGGACGCCGACGATACCGGAAACGCGGCCGAGAGCCAGACGGACGACTGACCGGGCGTCAGTCGAACAGGCCTTCCACGTCCGATTCTCTGTGGTCGCGCTTTCCCACCGCGCCCGCCATTCGCTGGAAGATGATACCTCGATTCGCAGCGTCGCGTGCGAAGTCCATCACGAACGTCACGAACTGACTGGTCGCCTTCTCGTCGTCGAGGTCGTCGCGGGCGTACGCCACCGCCTTCTCGACGGTCTCCTCGTCGTAGCCGTACTCCTCGGCCAGCACCGCGGCGGCGACCGCGGCCGCGTCGAAGCGCAGGTCCTCGGGCCTGAGCGCCACGCCCTCGTAGGTCAGGCGCGGCAGCGCAGCGCGTTCGACGTGTTCCGGGTCGGCGGCGACGGCCCGGAGGTACGTCCGCACCTCGCCGACGTTCACTTCGCGGTAGTCCGCCGGGAGGTCGGCGAGGTACGTCGCCCCGCTCTCGGCGAGACCGCGGACGCCCGTCCAATTCGCGTCGTGGGCGTGGTGGACCGCGGCCGTGAACTGAATCAGGCCGTGGAGGAACCGCTCGTCGTCGGTGCCCGACTCCAAGTCGAGCCAGTGGTCCTCCCACGCGTCGTGGGCCGCGTGGTACTCGCCGTCGTTGTAGATGGCGATACCGGCCCGGAGGTGGTCGTCCATGCGACGCGCTTGGGCGTCGGCAAGCAAGTGCGTTCGGACTCGAAAGTATCAAATTCCCGGCGTGAATCTGTCGGTCCGATGCACCGCCGCCACCTCCTCGCGGTTGCTGGCAGTGTCACCCTGTTCGACACCGCCGGTTGCGCGACGAACGCCTGCTCGCCCTCCGAGACCGACGCAGTCGACCCGCCGCCGACGGCGTGGCTCCGGCCGCGCTACGGTCCGACGAACGCGGGCGCACCGACGAGTGGGAAGCGACGGCCGACCGAACGCGCCCCTCCCGACGACCCTGCGACAGCGTGGACCTACGACGTGCCCGACGACGGCGTGACCAGCGCGCCAGTCGTCGCCGACGGCACCGTCTACGTCGCCACGGGTCTCCCCGACCGGTCCCGGCAGGAGAGGACGGACGGCTCGCTGTTCGCAATCGACCCCGAGACTGGGACCGAAAATTGGTCGAGCGTGCTTCCGAAGGGCGCGACCGGGCCGCCGACGATTGCAGGGAATCAAGTGGTCGTGGGCGCGCGTGACGGCATTCTTCGCGGATTCGATACGGACGGTAAACTGCAGTGGAGAATCGGTTTCGACTCGGCACCGAACACCCCGGCCGTCGTCGGCGATATGGCCTACTTGACGACCGTGAACGGGACCGTTCGCGCCGCGGAACTCGGGAGCAGCGACGCCTGCTGGACCCACTCGCAGATGCGACCCCGCGACCACCTCGGCTTCGGTCGAACCTACTTCTCGGAAGCCAAACCGGCGGTCACTGACGGCGTCGTCTACGCCGCAACGGCGACGAGCAGCAGTTCCGAAGGCCGGGACATCCAGCACAGTCGCCTACTTGCCATCGACGCCGAGACCGGTGAGCGCCGCTGGCAGTACTGGTTCGACGCCGACGAACCGCCCCGGACGCCCGCGGTCCGAGACGGCGTCGTCTACGTCGCGGGCGGTGACGCGCTTCACGCCGTCAACGTCGCGTCGGGCGAGCGCCGCTGGTCGTTCGCCACCGGCTATCGGACGAGCAGTGCCCCCGCAATCGCGGACGGAACCGTCTACTGCTCCTCGAAGAACGTCTACGCGCTCGACGCCGAAACCGGCGACGAGCAGTGGCGACACGTCAACGAGGCCATTTCCGGGACGAGAAACCACGACGACGTGACCGCGCTCACGAACGCTCCCACGGTCGTCGGGAACACCGTCTACGTCGCGTTCGGCGCGCTCGACGCCGAAACGGGCGAGAAAGAGTGGGGCGAGTTTGGGAATCGGACCGACAGCGAGTACTACTATCTGACCGACCGCGACGCCGCGGCCGCCGGAGGTCCCGCGCTCGCGGACGGCGCGGCGTTCGTGACCGCGACGTACGGAACCGTTCACAGGTTCGGTGACGCATGAACCGTCGCGCGCTCCTCGCGGCCTACGGCGCGGCGCTCTCGGCGGGTTGTTCGGGGTGGAGTCCGCTCGGGGGACCCGTCGGGTCCGGGTGCGACATCGCGGACGAGGTGCCGGGTGATACCGAGTGGGGGTCGGCCCGCGGGGACACGCACAACACCGCCTCGACGCCCGCAGACCGGACGCCAGCGCCGCCCCTCTCGACTTCGTGGACGTTCTCGATACCGGGCGTGACCGGAATGCCGACCCCCACGGTGGTCGAGGACACGGTGTTCACCACCGACATGGACACGACCGTCTTCGCAATCGACGCCGAGTCCGGCGACCAGCGGTGGCAAACGGCGGTCGACGGCCCCGAGAGCGCGGTCGTGGTCGTGGACGGGACGGCAGTCGTCACGAGCGACGAGGGCGTCGTCTCGCTCGACGCCGCAGACGGGTCCGAGCGGTGGCGCACCGAGATACCGCCGACCTACAACACCTCACCTCTCGTCGCCGAGGGAGCGGTCTACGTCCCGTCCGACCTCTCGCTGGTCGCGCTCGACACCGACACCGGCGAGGAGCGGTGGCGATACACGACGGGACTGGAGACCGAAGCACCGCCCGCAGTCGCGGACGGCACGGTCTTCTTCGGCGACGGTGACGCCTACGTCTACGCGCTCGACGCCGTCGATGGGTCGGAGCGATGGCGGTTCAAAACTCGCGGAAGCGTCGAGTGCCCGCCGGCAATCGTCGGCGAAACGGTGTACGCCGGGTCGAACGACGGCCGAGTGTACGCCATCGACGCAGCGACGGGCGAGCGGCGCTGGTCACACGAGACCGACGGCCGTATCGAAGCACTCGCGGTCGGCCACGGGAGCGTCTACGCCGGAACCGACCAGCGACTTCACGCGGTCCGACGCAGTTCGGGCGAGCGCTGCTGGCGCTCGGACCGCTACGTCAGCCAGTACACCGGCGGTCCCGCGGTCGGCGGTGGCTACGTCTACGCCTCGACTGGTCGGAGCGGTGGCGATACCGACTTGCGCGAGACGGCAGTCGGCGCGTTCGACGCCGCGACCGGCGAACTCGTCTGGCGGTTCGGACCCGCCGAGAACCGACAGGTAGACCTCGGTCCCGCGATAGCGAACGGCGCGCTGTTCGCCGCTGGTGGCGGAGCGGGGAACCTCGAAGTCGCCCGACTCGACCCGAAGTAGGTGTCGCGTCAACTCGTCGAGTTCGAAGTGTTCGCGATGCGGACTCCTCGCCTCGCTGCGCGGGCGTGCATCTGGTCTGCTCGAATCTCCGCAGATGGAGTATCCGCGACGCGGACTCCTCGCTTCGCTCTTCGTCGTTGCGTCGCGGCAGAAACGTCCTGACGGAGATTTGAACCTGACGAGACGGTCCGGGCGTGTGGCGCTTCGCGCCAGTCCGGGCGTGCGACTCGTCTGCTCGAATCTCCGTAGTTGGAGTTTTCACTCCACGGTCGTGCGAGACCCAAAGAAGGGTCTCGCGGACTTGCTCCGTGAAAACGTCCTGACGGAGATTTGAACTCCGGTCCCTGGCTCCGCAAGCCAAGAGGATAGTCCACTACCCTATCAGGACTCAACTCTACGTTGGCCGGTTCCACTAATAGGGGTTACGGTCTGATTACGCGGGTGACACAGCGACGCAAGGACAAATCGCTATTTTTGCATTCGTGAAGACTTTGAAACCGCGTCGCCTTGGAGTCAGTATGGACCGACGAGAAATGCTCACACGTTTCGGTGGCGTCCTCGGTGCGGTTTCGCTCGGTGGCTGTCTCGGCCAGTACGAGGACCTCGCCGGGAGTGACGGCGACTCGACCACCTCCGAATCGACCACGGCGGCCGGTGAGACGACTACCGAGGGTGAACCGGACGGCCAGCAATCGTCGCTGACCGACTCCTCGTTCGACCCCGCGACGGCCGAGTGCGGGAAACCCGCGGGCGACGCTAGCGTCCAGTTCTCTCAGGAGAACGGGTCGGTCACCGTCACGGGGACGATTTCGGGGTCGAACACGTGCTACACCGCGAAACTCGCCGACGCGAGCTACGACCCCGAGAGCGGGACGCTCGACGTGACCGTCGCCTCGGTGCAGAAGGGCGGGGCCGACGCGTGCGCTCAGTGTATCGTGGAAATCGAGTACGAGGCGACGTTCTCGTTCGATGGCGCTGTGCCCGCGAGCGTGTCGGTCGTCCACGAGGCGATGGGCGACACGACGACGGTCACGACGGCCGAGTCGGGGTGACGGCGACCGTAGCGACGAGGTAGAGCCGGGTCGTCGAGACTGTGCGCCGGACGCCGCGTCGAGCGAAGATTTATACCCGGGTGGGCGACCAACTCGGACCGTGACCCATCGACGACCAGTCCCTAATCCCGGGCGGACCTCGCCTCGAAAACCGACCGACGCGACCGAGGTGAGAGCGCGCTCTCGACAAAGACAATACTTAAGCGCGGGCCACCCCTTCCGTGCAATACGATTATGGGCGCGATAGAGGACGTTTACGCCGACCTCGACGCCGACGTATCTCTTGAGGAGTTCCGCGAGGCGGTCGAGGAGAAGGTCGAGCAGATGGGCGGTCTCGCCGACGAGGAGACCGCCGCGATGCTCATCGCCCACGAGATGGACGAGGAGGGCGGCGAAGTCGAGAGCATCGCCGACATCGAACCCGGCATGGAAGAGGTGAAGTTCGTCGCCAAGGTGGTCGGCGTCGGCGACGTTCGGACGTTCGAACGCGACGACGAGGACCGCGACGAGGGCCGCGTACTGAACGTCGAGGTGGCCGACGAGACCGGTTCCATCCGCATCACGTTCTGGGACAAACAGGCCGATGCGGGCGAGGAGGAACTCGAAGTCGGCGACACCCTCCGCATCTCCGGACGACCCAAAGAGGGGTACAACGGCGTGGAGGTCAACGTCAACGACGCCGAGGCCGACGACGAGACCGACGTCGACGTACAGGTTCAGGACACCTACCGCGTCGAGGACCTCTCGCTGGGTCTCTCCGACGTGAACCTCCGCGGCAAGGTGCTGGACACCGACGAGGTGCGCACCTTCGACCGCGACGACGGGTCGGAGGGGAAGGTCGCCAACCTCAAACTCGGCGACTCAACCGGCCGCATCCGAGTGACGCTCTGGGACGAACGCACCGACCGCGCCGAGGAACTCGACCCCGGCGTCTCGGTCGAGGTCGTGGACGGCTACGTCCGGGAGCGCGACGGGAGTCTGGAACTCCACGTCGGCAACCGCGGCGCGGTCGAGGAAATCGACGAGGACGTGGAGTACGTCCCCGAGACCGCCGACATCGGCGACCTCGAAATCGGCGACGAGGTGGACATCGGCGGCGTCGTGCGTTCGACCGACCCCAAGCGCACCTTCGACCGCGACGACGGGTCGGAGGGACAGGTCCGAAACGTCCGGGTTCAGGACGAGACCGGCGACCTCCGGGTCGCGCTCTGGGGCGAGAAGGCCGACATCGACATCGCGCCCGGCGACGAGATTCAGTTGGCCGACATCGAGATTCAGGACGGCTGGGAGGACGACATCGAAGGCTCTGCCGGGTGGCAGTCCACCGTGACCGTCCTCGGCGAGGCCGACCCGTCCGTCGGCGGTGGCGCGAGCGACACCGGCGGTGACGGCGACGGCGCGAGCAGCGGAACGGGTCTGGACGCCTTCGGCGGTGACGACGGAGGCGCAACCGACGACGGCGATGCGGACACTGCTTCCGGTGCAGACGGTAGCGACGCCGACGGCGAGTTCGTCGAGTTCACCGGAACCGTCGTGCAGGCCGGCGACCCGATAATTCTGGACGACGGCGAGGAGACCGTCAGCGTCGAGTCGGGGGCCGACGTGACCCTCGGACAGAAGGTGACCGCGCGCGGCGAACTCCGAGACGGAACACTCGACGCCGAGGACGTGTTCTAATCCCGGAATAATCCACGTTCGAAAACCGACTCTGGTTCCTCGAAAGACGCTTTGGAAAGAACTAAGGGCGCGAGATTCCCGGATTCTGGTATGAGCGTCGAGTTACCGTTCGCGCCGATAGACACGATAATCAGACGGAACGCGGGGGAACTTAGAGTCAGCGCGGACGCCGCCGAGGAGTTGGCTCGGCGGATTCAACGCCACGGGGCCGAACTCGCGGTCGATGCCGCCGAACACGCCACCGCAGACGGTCGCAAGACGCTGATGAGTCAGGACTTCGGCGTCGAGCAGGTGGTGGACAAGGAGAGTCTCGAACTCCCCGTCGCTCCGGTGGACCGCATCGCCCGACTCGAAATCGACGACAGCTACCGAGTCGCCATGGACGCTCGCATCGCGCTGGCGGACATCCTCGAAGACTACGCGGACAACGTCGCCGAGGCGGCCGCCATCCTCGCACGCCACGCCGACCGCCGAACTGTTAAGGCCGAGGACATCGACACGTACTTCGAACTGTTCGAGTGAGTCCCTGCGGACGCCTCGTTTCGCGTGTCGAAATGCCGCGGGGAGCGAAGCGGTTAAATTCCACTGTGCTCCAATGAAACACGTGCTACCAACTACCGAGTTCCTCTCCCGGTCGGGAGCGACCGACCCGTAATCATGAACTTCGGCTACAGCGAAACATGTCTCGCTCACGACACCGGCGAGCGCCACCCCGAAAATCCGGACCGACTCCGGGCCATCCAAGAGGGGCTGGCGCGCAAGCACAGCGTCGAGTACGTAAACGCCGATAGCGCCACGCGGGACGGCGTCGAGGCGGTCCACGACTCGGACTACGTCGCCGAGTTTCGGGAGTTCTGCGAGTCGGGCGGCGGAAACTGGGACCCCGACACCGTGGCGGTCGAGGCGACGTGGGAGGCCGCGCTCAAGTCGGCCGGACTGGCCTGTTGGTCCGCGGAGAAAGCCCTCGACGGCGACGACGGCCGGGACACGCCCTTCGCGCTCGGGCGGCCGCCGGGCCACCACGCGGTCGAAGACGACGCGATGGGGTTCTGTTTCTTCAACAACGTCGCCGTCGCCGCCCGCCACGTCATCGATGCCGACGACACCGACGCGGACAGCGTCGCCATCTTCGACTGGGACGTCCACCACGGAAACGGCACGCAGGACATCTTCTACGAGGCAGGCGACGTATTCTACGCCTCGTTCCACGAGGAGGGTCTGTACCCGGGGACGGGCGAAATCGAGGAGACCGGCGAGGGTGAAGGGGCGGGCACGACGCTCAACGTTCCGCTACCCGCGGGCGCGGGCGACCCCGAGTACCGCGACGCCTTCGACGAACTGGTCGCCCCGGCGCTGCGCGACTTCGGCCCGGACCTCCTGCTGGTGAGCGCGGGGTTCGACGCCCACCGCCACGACCCCATCTCCCGGATGCGGGTCTCGACGGACGGGTACGGGATGCTCACCGACCGCGTCCGCGACGCGGCCGCGGAGACCGACGCCGCCCTCGGGTTCGTCCTCGAAGGTGGCTACGGACTCGATACGCTGGCCGAGAGCGTGGCCGAAGTCCACGAGATTTTCGACGGGAAGCGCCCGCTGACGTCCGACGACGATGCCAACGACGACGTGCGCGAACGAATCGAAGAAATTCGGAATTCGCATCCGGCGTTCGACGAATAGAAGCGGTCTACTCCTCGGGTTCGACCCACGCCAGCCGCATCGCGTTGCCAGTCACGCCCAGACTCATCCCCATGTCGCCGACGACGATGGCCACCGCCACCGAGACGAGTCCGAGGGGCGCGCCCACCGCCAGCACCGCCTTGACCGCGAGACTGGCCCAGATGTTCTGCCGGATGACGCGGTTGGCCGTCCGCGAGAGTCGGTAGAGGTACGGCACCTTCCGGAGGTCGTCGCCGAGCAGGGCGATGTCGGCCGTCTCGATGGCGGTGTCGGTCCCGGCTGCGCCCATCGCCACGCCGACCGTGGCGGCGGCCAGCGCGGGCGCGTCGTTCACGCCGTCGCCGACCATCGCCACCGTGCCGTGCGTCTCGGTCAGTTCCTCGACGGCCTCGACCTTCTGCGCCGGGAGGAGTTCGGCCCGGAACTCGTCCACGCCGACTTCCTCGGCGACCGCACGGGCGGTGCCCTCGTTGTCGCCGGTCAGCATGACGCACTCGATGCCGAACTCCTGCAGGCGGGCGACCGTCTCGCGCGCGGCGGGGCGCACCTCGTCGGCGATGGCGAGGACGCCCTCCAGTTCGTCCTCGGTCCCGACGAGGACCACCGTCTTGCCCTCGCGCTGGAACCGCGGTACCACGTCCGCGAGCAGGTCGAGGCAGTCCTCGCGGTCGTCGCACTTGCTCTCGGCGGCCGCCTCCGCGACGACTTCGCCGCCGTCGGACCGGCGGTCCGACGAGGCTCGCGAACCGGTAGTTCGCTCACCGCCGTCCGTCGAGAGGTGGACGTGGCCCAAGTCGAACCCGAGTTCCTCGAAGAGCGCGGGCTTTCCGGCGTAGTGGGTCACGCCGCCGAGGTCGGCCCGGACGCCCTTCCCGGTCAGACTCTCGAAGTTCTCGATGGGTCGGTCCTCGCCCGCCTCGTCGTGGGGGTCGCCGGTCTCGTGAGCGTACGCCACGATGGCCTCCGCGATGGGGTGTTCGCTCCGGCGTTCGAGGTCGTGCGCGCAGCGGAGCAGTTCGGACTCGTCGGTGCCGTCGAGCGGGACCGCGTCGGTCACCGCGAGGTTCCCCTCGGTCAGCGTCCCGGTCTTGTCGAAGGCGACGGCCTCGACCGCACCCATCGATTCAAGGTGCGGGCCGCCCTTCACGAGGACGCCGTTCCGGGCCGCGCTCGTGACCCCCGAGACGACAGAGACGGGCGTCGAGATGACGAACGCGCACGGGCAGGCCACCACGAGCAGCGTGAGACCGCGCACGAACCACTCGCGGAAGGCACCGCCGAGCAGGAGCGGCGGCCCGAAGGCGGTCAGCAGGGCCGCGACGACGATGACGGGAGTGTAGTAGGACGCGAACGTCTCGATGAACTGCTCGCGGTCGGTCCGGTCGCGCTGGGCGTCGCCGACCAACTCGATAACCTGCGAGAGGGTGGTCTCGTCGGCCTCCGCGGTCGCCTCGACTTCGAGGTACCCCTCCTCGTTAACCGTCCCGGCGTACACCTCGTCGCCGGGCGACTTGTCCACGGGGACGCTCTCGCCCGTGATGGGGGCCTGATTCACGGCGCTCGTCCCCTCCACCACGTCGCCGTCCACGGGTATCTTCTCGCCGGGGCGGACGACGACCGTCTCGCCGACCGCGACCTCCTCGACGGGGACGGTCTCCTCTCGGACGCCGTCGCCGCTCGCGTCGGCGCGCTTGACGGTCGCGGTGTCGGGCGAGAGGTCCATCAGTTCTCGGACGGAGTTCCGCGCGCGGTCCATCGAGAAGCGTTCGAGGAGTTCGGCCACGCTGTAGAGCACGGCCAGCGTCGCGGCCTCGAAGTAGAGACCGACCGCCGCCGCGGCGAGGACGCCGGCGCCCATCAGCAGGTCGATGTCGAGACTCAGGTTCTTCGCGGAGTAGTAGCCGTTCCTGAGAATCTCCTGTCCCGCGACCCCGGCCGCGAGCAGGAGCAGCACCGAGGAGACGTGGAACTCACGGCCCACCGCGGAGAACAGCAGCGCGTCGGCGCTGGTCAGCAGGAATTCGAGGACCAGTCCCGCGAGCATGAGGACGCCGCCGGTCCACGTCTTGAGCGCGCGCGGACTCGTCCAGACTTCGGCCGATTCGGCCACGTCCGGCCCGCCGCCGTCGCTCGTCGCGCCTTCGACCTCGTAGCCCGCGGCCTCGACCGCCGCGACGATTCGCTCGCGGTCGGCGTCGCCGGTCACGATGACTTCGCCGGTCGCGGGTCGGGTCTCGTACTCGACGCCCGCCACGCCGTCGAGGGCGTTCCCGACCTTGCCCGCGCAGGAGGGGCAGTCCATCTCGGGCACCGATAGTCGAAGCTCTCGGTCGGTTCCGTTCTCACCTTCGACCGCGTACCCGGCGGCCTCCACGCGCTCGCGGACGGCCGCGGAGTCGGTCGATTCGCCGTCGTACGTGACCGTGAGTGTGCCGGTCGTCGGTGCTGCGTCGATGTCGTCTACGCCGTCGAGTCGCTCGACGCTGCCGGTCACCTTCCCGGCGCAGGACGGACAGTCCATCTCGGGGACAGATAACCGGACCGTCCGTTCGCGTTCGTCTGTCGTCATTGGTCGGTAGTAGTCGCTGAGGAGTTATTAATTGCTCTATCAGTATCCCGGGTTCGACTAGGAGTGATTAACAACCCACTCCGACTCGATTATTAAATGCGCAGTAATCACGCGTTCAGTAAGATTATGCGCACGTTTCCGGCGGCACGGAACAGTTCAGCAGCGTTCATTGCGTTACGCATCGGTCGTAATCGCAAACAATACCGAACCATCTGTCCGTCTTATTGTGAAAGACTCCCAAGTGAAGGTCGATGAGCGCCATCGAAATGGGAATCGAGATGAGCGTCCTGAAAATCGGGGCCGCCGTCACGGTGGTCGCCGCCGAGATACTCGGGGCACTCGCGCTCCTGATTGTCGCACTGGGGTAGCACGCGACATCGGGACGAAACGAGACACGTGCGGTGCTGTTCGTACGAAAAGCGGCTGAGGGGAGTAAGCCCCCTTCTGTTCCTCCGAGTATTCGGCTGAGCGTCCGCGCGGTCGTCCGGGCTACCTAATCCGCGCGGACTTGCACCGGCGAGGATTCGCCGTTCCATCCGTTCTCTCCCGTCCGCGCACTGGCAGCGCCAGCACGCTCGCGCGGCGGTTCGTCCGCCGCACGTCCCTCGGTGGGTCAACTCCCCGTTCCTTTACTCGGCGCGTGCCTTCGTTCGGTTCGGGTTCGCGCACCTCATCGGTCGAGGAGAGCGGTCTCGTTTCTGTTCCAGAGCCAGCGGTCTCCCGCTCCGGACTTGCGTCCGGTCGCCCGCCCGGACGGTGGGGGGACTTTCCTCACGCGGGCACCGGCGAGTGCCGACGCCCCCGCGGGAACTCGGCTCCCTCTGCCACCCTATCGTAGCCCCCGGTCGGGTTTAAGGAGTTCGGTGGAACGGTCGGAACGCCCGCCGAAACGGGATGTTACCAGGACGGAAGAGGAACGTTACGCCCTGATAACCGCTCCCACATGAAACGTAGCGGGACGTTTCTGCGTTTAGTATTGAAGGGAAGACTTGAAGGTACTTCCTGCCCAATGAATGTGTGTATGGCACAGGCTCAGGCAGTGACTCTCTCCTACGAGGATGGTACGCGGGCCGTAGAACTCGCACGCGAATCCGTCGAATCCTACGTTATCAACGGGCAACGCGAACAGCCCGGTAGCATGCGAGAAGCGTTCTACGCTCGAACCGGAGTGTTCGTCCGTCTCTCCTCGACCCGGGGGCGCGGCCGTCTCCGAGGATGCGACGGTGCGTACGAAGGCACCGACCAACTCGGTCACCTCATCGTGGACTCGGCCATCAGCGCCGCGAGCGATACCTCGTGCGGTTCCGAAGTGGAGGAAGCCGAACTTCCCAACCTGAAAATCTCGGTCTGCGTCGTCCGTGATACTCAGTTCTCGGAGGACCCGGTGGAGGACATCGAACTCGGCACGCACGGCGTCGCAATCGAAGGTCGGGGCGAGCAGGCGTGGATGTACCCGACGCTCCCCATCGAGAACGAGTGGAGCGTCTTCGAGTACCTCGACCGGACCTGCCGGAAAGCCGGACTCCCGAAGGGCGCGTGGGAGGACGACGACGTGATGGTGACGCTGTTCGACGGGCAGGTCTTCAGCGAGCGCGAACCCGAAGGAACCGTCGAAGAACTGTAGCGGTCGTACTTTTCCGACACTTACGTCTCGTTCGCTTTCTCGTCGGTAGACCTGTCTTACTCTCACGCCGAGAGCGCGGTCGGTAGAAGGGACGTCCGGTTACTCTCGGAACCCGACCAGTTCGGCGTCCTCCCGCGCGCGCTCGGCGGCCTCGTCCACGTCGAACTCCCGGACGAGTTCGCCGTCCCGAATCAGCGGTTCCAGCAGCGGTTCGCCGTCTTCGGGGTCGGCGCGGTCCGCGAGTCCCACGTGGTGGCCGCCGTCGGGCGTCCGGAACACCTGCTTGGTCCCGGAGAGTTTGCCCCGCTTGGCGACGAGTTCGCCGTCGAGTTTCACGATGTCGAGCGCGAAGTCCAGCGGGTCGGCGTTGCTGACGTGGCCGCCGACGCCGAACCCGTCGGCGACGTCCCGGAGCGTCCGGAGGTTCTCGGGACCGAGTCCGCCACTGACGAAGATGTCCACGTCCTCGTGGCCGCGGGCGTCGAGTTCCCACCGGACCTCTCGGACGATGTGTCGGAAGTCGCCGCGTCGGGAACTCGTCGTGTCGAGGCGCACCCCGTCGAGGGCCTCGCCCAGCGCCTCGGCCGCCCGGATGCTCTCGTCTTTCTCGTCGGAGTAGGTGTCGCAGATGGCGATGCGGGGGACGTCGGGGTCCACCGACTCGTCGAACGCCTCCCACGCGGTCTCTTGGTCGCCGAAGGCGATGACCAGCGCGTGGGGCATCGTCCCGCTGGCCTCTCTGCCGAGTACTTCGCCCGCCGCGACGTGCGAGAAACCGTCGAGTCCGGCGACGAGCGCGCCTCGCTCCACGACGGCCGCGAGCGAGGGGTGGACGTGGCGCGCGCCGAAACTCAGCACCGACGAGTCCGGGGCGGCCCGGCGGGTCTCCAGCGCCGCGGTGGCAATTCCGCTCTGGTGGGAGAGCAGTCCCAGCAGCGAGGTCTCGTACCGCGCGAAGTCGAGGTAGTCGCCTTCGATGCGCATCACCGGACCGCCGTCGAACAACCGGCCCTCGCGCACGGCGTCCACGTCCACGGGGAGTCCTTCGAGCAGGTTGGCGGCGTCTTTCACGCCCGCCAGCAGGTCGAACTCGCCGGTCGGGAACTGGTCCTGCGTCACTTCCGCCACGACGCGAGGGTTCCGGTCTGCGGCCTCCAGCGTCTCCTCGGTCCGCAGGAAGTAGGCGTCGGTCGCCGTCCCGTCACGGATGGCCGACTCCGAGACAACGTCGAATCCACCGCTCATCGCCACCACCTCGGGTGAGTCATGCGCGGACGTACCCGCGCCGAAGCGAAAAAGGTCCCGTTTACCGGCCGTCGAAAAGAGGGAACTGCGGTCGGTGTGGCGTCGCTTACTGCGTCGGGGCCGCGCCCCGCCGAACGTCCGAGAGGTCAGAGACCGACGGCGCGTTCACGACGACGACCGTGTCGCCACGCTGCTGGACGTAGAAGGCGTCGGCGAACTCGTTGCCCTCGATGCGCCACGTGTTCGCGCGACCGTCCACTTTCGTCGCGTCGTTGTACTTCAGCACCTTACGGTAGCCTTCCACGAACTCCTTGGCGTCCTGCTCGGAGTCCCAGACGGACTTCCAGACGTACCCGGTCTCGTTGACCGCCGCGTCGTCGTTGGTGTAGACGGCGAGTTTGTCGCCGTCCCACCCGGTCGAGTAGGTGCTGTTGTAGTTCAGCGGGTCGAACTCCCGGATTTGGTCGCTGCCCTTCTTCATGTTGAAGAACTGCGTGGCCGGGACGACCTGCGTCTGGCCCTGACTCGCGTAGTAGGGGTACACGAACATCGCGAAGATACCGGCCTCGCCGACGCTACCGTAGTTGGGTCGGTTCTGCACTTTCAACCGCTCCCAACCGTTACTGGCCCGGTTCTCGACGGTGAACTCCGCGGGGGCGTCCGTGCCGTACTTGTCGGGATGGATGACCTGCTCGGTGCTCTCCGGCGGGTTCTCGTAGAGGTCGTTGACCGCCTCCCAGCCACCCCGTCTGTGGACGCCGCGAACGAACGGCGGGCCGTCGCTGTAGGGTTGGTACTTGATGAGGTACGGTCCGATGTTGGCGAGACCGCTCCCCGACCCGCCGGACGATTCGGGGGTCAGGCAGTCGCCGTTCCACTCGTTCTTGCAACGCTGCGAGTAGAGGTGGTCCACGTAGTTCCCGTCGCCCTCGATGATGCCGTCCTTCGCGTTGTGGAGTTCGCGCGTGGACTGGTTGAACCCAGAGAGGTTGAACTTCTGGTCCTGAAGCGCGTGGAACAGTTCCTGCGAGAGGGTAATCTCGTCGAGTTTGGGCGTCGTCGCGTTCTCGGAGATGACGACGATTTTCTCCTCGCCCGGACTGTAGAACCCGCCGACCGACGACCCGGAGTTGCTGTTCTGGACCGCGAGGGAGTCGGTCGATTCGTTGACCATGAACAGCGACTCGTACTTCACGTTGTCGAGCAGTCGCCGGTCGTCGGGCGTCGAACCGTTGGACTGGCGCGACCGGAACTCCTCGCGGGTCACGATGTCCACGGGGACCTGCGCTTCGAATTCGAGTTCGCGGACCTGTTCGACGCGGGCCATCGAGCGGGCGACCGTCTCGTTGAGTTCGGTCGCGTTCAACCCGTCGTCGGGGTTCACGTCGATGGTCTCGTTGTACCAGTAGCCCGCCTCCCACCCCAGCACGTCGGAGTCGGGGTCGTCGGGCTTGACGACCTGTTGGCCCGATGAACCGTCGGTCCCAGAACCGGGTTGGGTCGTCGCTCCCGTCACGTCGTCGGTCGTATCGGTCGTCGTTCCCGCGCCGGGGGCCTGCGAACAGCCCGCGACGACGAGCATCAGAGCGACCGCGATTGCGATAGTCGTACGCATTTCCTGTGACCGTGACGTGGGTCTACACCGACAAAAACCTCTTGATGAAACGATGAAATGAACCTGCGTGCGGGGAGGGGCGTCGATTGCCGGCGAAACGCGACCCAACTGTCAGCAAACGTTTTCGGCGACGAGTGACTACTGTCGGACATGAGCTTCGACCCGGACTCGACCGCCGTCGTGGTCGTGGACATGCAGAACGGCTTCTGTCACCCCGACGGGAGTCTCCACGCGCCCGCCAGCGAGGACGCAATCGCCGACGTGACCGACGTGGTCTCGGCCGCGCGCGACGCTGGCGCGTCGGTCGTGTACACCCGCGACGTCCACCCGCCTGAACAGTTCGAGGGCAACCACTACTACGACGAGTTCGAGCGCTGGGGCGAACACGTCCTCGAAGACTCGTGGGACGCCGAACTGGTCGCCGACCTCGACGTGCGCGAGGGCGACCACGTCGTGACGAAGCACACGTACGACGCCTTCTATCGCACGGACCTCGAAGGCCACCTCGACGCGCACGGAATCGACGACCTGCTGCTCTGCGGGACGCTGGCGAACGTCTGCGTCCTCCACACCGCGGGGAGCGCGGGGCTTCGAGATTACCGGCCCGTCCTCGTCGAGGACGCGCTGGGCTACATCGAGGCGGACCACAAGGAGTACGCGGTCGAACACTCGGACTTCCTGTTCGGCGAAGTGACGACGAAAGACGAAATCGAGTTCGAGTAATCAGCGAACTTCTACTTCCACCGCTTCGCCAACCTCGAACTCGGCGTCCGGACAGACGAGTTTCGCGCCGAGCGCCTCGCGCGCGACGAACAGCGAGAGACCGGTAATCGGCGTCCCGTTCGCAAACACCGTCACGTCGTCCCACGGAATCGTCCGGCCCTCGGCGGTGCCGACCCGCCGACCTGCGAGCGAGACCGGCCCGTCGCGTCCCGTTCCGCGAAGAATTCCGCCGCCGTCGTAGTGTGGGAGTCCGCCGTCGAGAATCCCACCGCTTTCTGCGGAGATACCCGCGAACCGCTCGCCCGGCGTGGGGTGGTCGGGTGCGTCGAGGACGGCGTAGGTCTCGCCCGCGGCGACGACCGTCCCCCGACCGTCCCACGCGACGCCCGCGAGTTCGACCTCGGGCGCTATCTCGACCGGGAGCGACCCCGACGCCCGGTAGGGGTTCGCGTCGAGCGACCGAAAGCCGAGGTGGATGTGGTTGTCCACCCACGGCGCGAAGAATCCCGAGCGCACCATCTCGCCGAGCGAGTCGCCCAACGCCACCTCGTCGCCGGGTTCGACAGCGGGTTCGACGTGGAGGATTCGGGCGAGGTACTCGCCGGTCTCGACGACAATGAGGTGGTCGTGTTCGACGGCGTAGTCCTTCGACGGCGCGGAGACCGTTCGGGTCGCCACGACTTCGCCCGCGACGGGACTCGGCGCGGCGGTTTCACGAGTTCCGCCGTCTCCGGTCTCTCGCCAGTCGCCCTCGTGCGGATACAGGTCGATAGCGCACCCCTCGTCGTGGGCGGCGTACGGTGAGTTGTACAGCGAGAACCGCGGGAACTGCTCCAGCGCGTGTGGGCCGACCGTGACCATCGTCCGCGTCTCGGAGACGCGAGGGTTTAGGTACTCCGGATGTGAAGGGCCGGGCATGCGCGTACTCCGCGGCCGGGCGGCCGACCGGGACGCCGACCGCGAAGTCGTCGCCCGACTGCTCGAACAGGTGGCCGAGGACGGTGAACCGGCGGTCCGGGCGTGGCGGCCCCACCGTCAACTCGCGTTCGGCCGACGCGACTCCCGGGCCGACGGCTACGAGGCGGCCACGGAGGCGGCCGACTCCCACGACTTCCCCCCGGTCGAGCGGTCCGTCGGCGGCCGAGCGGTCGCCTACACCGGAAACACCGTCGCGTTCGCGAAGGTCCTCCCCTTGGAGGACATGCGCGTCGGGATGGACGAACGCTACGAGCGAGTGACGCGGGCGGTCCAGCGCGCGCTCTGGCATCTCGGCGTCCCGGCGTCCCGCGGCGAACCCGAAGCGAGTTTCTGTCCGGGCGACTACTCGCTCCAGCGCGACGGGAAACTCGTCGGCGTGGCCCAGCGCGTCCGGAAGAACGCCGCGCTGGTCTCCGGCGTCGTCGTCGCGTGCGACCGCGAGGAAATCGCCGACGTCCTCGACCCGGTGTACACCGCACTCGGCATGCCCTTCGACCCGGAGTCGGTCGGAAGCGTCGCCGACGCGGGCGGCAACGGCGACCCCGACGAAGTGGCTCGGACCGTCGAGGAACTGCTGGTCGGCGACGCCGAGACCGAAGTCGTGTCGGTTCCTGACGTCGCAGACGCCGGAACTGCCGACTGACGCGATTCTCCGACAGAACCGGCAGGAGAACGTTTATCGGAGGCCGATTCGAATCTGGAGCGAGTGACTCGCATGCTCGGAACGGCCCTCTTCGGCTTTCTCGGCGTTACCTCGCTGATTTCTGGCTGTTACGGACTGTGGCTAACCGCGCGAGGGAGTCACGAGGACCTCGACCCGCGCTGGCGGTTCCGACCGCTGTTCAGACTCGCGGGCCTGTACGACAGCACCGTCGCCCGCCGGGCGTTCTGGCTCGTCGGCGCGGTTTCGATGCTCGTCAGCGGTGTCTTCTTCGCGTTTATGGCCGTCTGGTCGTTCCGCGCGTGACTAGTCGAACGGCGGGGTGGAGCGGATGGACGACCGACGGTCGGGACGAGAACCCGCGGTCCGGAACTCGCAATCGGGACCCTTAGGACGCCCACCCTCGAACTGCCCGACGACTAATGCTCACTATTCGGAACGCGACGCTCGCGGACGGCCGACAGGTAGACGTTCGCATCGACACGTCCGCTGGCCGCATCGCGGGGGTCGGTTCGACGCTCACAGAGTCCGGCGACTCCATCGACGCCACCGGGAAACTCCTCCTCCCGGGGATGATAGACGCACACGTCCACTTCCGTCAACCCGGGTTCGACCACAAGGAGACGTGGGAGACCGGGAGCAGGTCGGCCGCGGCGGGCGGCGTGACCACTGTGGTGGACCAACCGAACACCGACCCGCCGACCGTGGACGGCGAGGCCTTCGACCGGAAGGCCGAACTCGCGGCCGACTCCTACGTCGATTACGGTATCAACGGCGGCGTGACGCCCGACTGGGACCCCGACGAACTGTTCGACCGGCCCGTGCTGGCGCTCGGCGAGGTGTTCCTCGCGGACTCGACCGGCGAGATGGGCATCGAGGAGGACCTGTTCCGGGAGGCCGTCGAGCGCGCGACCGACGAGTACCGGGTCGTGACGGTCCACGCCGAGGACGCCGACCTGTTCTCCGAGGACGCGAGAGAGCGCGACGGCGACGACTACGACGCGTGGAGCGCCTACCGGACAGCGGAGGCCGAGGCCGCGGCGGTCGAGCGCGCGGTCGAAATCGGCGCGGAGGAAGACGCCAGTATCCACGTCGCCCACACCAGTACGCCCGAGGGCGTGGACACTGCCAAAGCTGGCGGCGCGACCTGCGAGGTGACGCCCCACCACCTCTTCCTCTCGCGCGAGGACTACGACGAGTTAGGCACCTTCGGCCGGATGAACCCGCCGCTCCGGAGCGAGGAGCGCCGCAAGGCCCTGTTCGAGCGCGTCGCCGACGGGACGGTCGATATGGTCGCCACCGACCACGCGCCTCACACCCGCGAGGAGAAGGACGCCGACATCTGGGACGCACCGAGCGGAGTGCCGGGCGTCGAGACGGTCCTGCCGCTCCTGCTCGAAGAGGCCCGGAAAGACAACCTGAGTTACGAGCGCGTCCGGGACCTGACCGCGGCCAACCCAGCCGACGTGTTCGGCCTGACCCGGAAGGGAGCGGTCGAGCAGGGGCTGATAGCCGACCTCGTGCTGGTGGACCCCGACGACTCCAGAGAGATTCGCGGCGAGGACCTCCACTCGAAGTGCGGGTGGACCCCGTTCGAGGGGATGGCCGGCGTCTTCCCCGAGTTGACGATAGTTCGCGGAAGCGTGGTCTGGGCCGACGAGGAGTCGGCACCGGTCTCGCCCAGCGGAACCGACGGCGAGTTCGGCGACCCGGTCGGACGGAACGTCCGGGGGTGAGGGTGACTCGCGTACGTCGGAAGCTGACGATTTCCAAGCTGACCGGAAAATACCGAACGTGTAGATAGCGTTTGTCTAACTGTTAATCGAGATACGAAACGAATGTCTGTTTCCACGGCGAAGAATGGAAATTGTTGCCTACACAGTCGCCACTATATTGAAATGCGGCATAGAGTGTGTTGTCGGCGGACCCCCGCCGACTGAAGCACCGCTACTCGAACGCAACCGAACAGAAGGGTACTCGTCCGCCAACGGAACCTGCGACGGGGACGCTTGCTCGGCTTCTCCCGTCGTCGCTTTTCGGCCATCACCGTGGTACTTGCCGGTCCGATGCTCTCTGACGTATCCGGGAGCTGCGGGACTCCGAGGACCAGAGCGATGACCTCTCACTGTTGGATGAGTCGCGGAGCAATCGCTGACCTCGATACGGCGAACACACCGTTCGAAGATGCGGTACCTGCATCGCGCCCCGTAGCCGAGCGTCGCGCGGCCGCGTCACGCCACGCCGTCGCGGACGACCGGCGCGAACGCGTACCCGAGTGCGCTGACTGCCAGAACCGCGGCGAACGCCCGGCCCGGTTCCACGGAGGCTTGCCACACGACGACCCCGACGCCGAGTGCGACGGCGACGGCTTGGCGAGTTGTCTCGTTCACGTCCGAAGCGATGACCGCCCGGGTCTAAGGTCGAACGGTTATTCTCGGGGTTGGGAATGGGAAATAATCGTCAGACGACGTTCGCCAGCAGCGCGGTTCCGACGCTGACGCCGACCATCCCGCCGACGCCGACGCCGCCGAGGACCGCCATCGCCTGCCGGGAGTCGGCCGCCGACCAGTCCGAGCGCCCGCCGAGGTGCTTCTGGAAGTTCTCCATCCCGCGGCCCGCGAACACCGACCCCGACCAGCCGAGCAACGAGAACCCGAAGACGAGCGCCGCGAGCGCGAACAACTTCTCGCTGGCGAACTGCAGCGTCTCGCCAGCGACGACGAAGGCCACGAGACCGAACGCGCCGAGGGCGGCACCTAACAGCGCCGCGCGCCCGATTTCACGGACACGCTCGCGCAGCGCCGACGAGCCGTCACCGCCGGACGGGTCAGCCGAGGACATCGGTCAGTCCACGGTCTCGCGCATCCGCGGGTCGAGCGCGTCGCGCATCCCGTCCCCGAGCAGGTTGAACCCGAGGACGGTTATCGCGAGGAACAGTCCCGGGAAGAACGACCACCACCAGTCGCCGGTCAGCAGTCCCTGGTCGACGCCGTTGGCCAGCATCAGACCCCACGACGGCGTCCCGGCTTCCGCGCCGAACCCAAGGAACGAGAGGGCCGCGATGTCGATGATGGCGAGACCGAAGTTGAGCGTGGACTGGACGGTGATGGGCGCGAGGCAGTTCGGCAGGATGTGCCTGACGATGATACGGGGGTCCTTCGCCCCGAGCGCCTCGGTGGCCTCGATGTACTCGTCCTCCAGCACCTTCAGCGCCGCGCCGCGGACGACCCGGGCGAACCGCGGCGTGTAGACCAGCGTCAGCGCGATGACGACCTTCCAGAGACCGGTGCCGAAGATGGCGACCAGCGCCAGCGCGAGCAGGAGACTGGGGAACGCCAGCAGCACGTCCATCGTGCGCATGATGACGTTGTCCGTGACGTCGCCCTTGTAGGCTGCGAGGATGCCCAGTCCGACGCCCAGCACCGTCGAGGCACCGACCGTGATGGTGCCGTACTTCATCGCCAGCCACGCGCCGTAGAGGACGCGCTGGAAGATGTCCCGCGACTGGATGTCGGTGCCGAACGGGAACGCGAACGTGCCATACTCGCCGACGACGGCGGTCTTCTTGCTCAACCAACTCGGCGGCGCGAGGTTGGGGTTCGTCCCGATTTGGCTCTGGGTGACCGACGCGAGGTCGATGAACAGTCGCGCGTAGAGGGCGACGGCCACCATGGCGAATATCATGCTCAGGCCCGCGAGGGCGAGTCTGTTCGACAGCAGTTCGGAGAGGAACGGCGACGCGCGGAGTCGCTCGACGACGCCGCGCTGGCCCACGTCCTCGGTTTGGGTTTCGGTACTCATTGTTCTATCCTCGGGTCGAGGTAGGAGTAGGTCACGTCCACGAGCAGGTTCACCATCGTGAACAGGAACGCGAACATCAGGACGGTGCCCTGCACGACCGGGTAGTCGCCGACCTCAATCGCGTCCACCAGTAGGGTGCCGATACCCGCGATGCCGAACACGGTCTCGGTCAGGACTGCACCGCCCAGCAGGGTACCGAACTGGATGCCGATGACCGTCACGACCGGGATGAGCGCGTTCCGGAAGCCGTGCTTCAGGATGGTAATCTTCGAGCCTTGCCCCTTCGCGCGGGCGGTGCGCATGTAGTCCTGCCGGATGACTTCCAGCATCGACGACCGCATCATCCGGGAGAGCAGCGCCATCGAGTAGATACCGATGACGACAGCGGGGAGGAACAGGTGTAACGCCGCCGACTGGAACGCCGCGAGGTTACCCCTGACGAGAGTGTCGAAGGTGATGACGCCCGTTATCGGTTGGATGTCGAACCGCGAGGCGATGCGACCACTCGCCGGGAACCAGCCGAGAATCTGGGCGAACAGCAGGATGACGAGCGGACCGCTGTAGTAGATGGGGACGCTGATGCCCGTCAGCGCGCCGATTCGGGTCGCGTGGTCGCTGAAGGAGTCCTGTTTGACGGCACCGATGAGTCCCACGGGGATGCCGAAGAGGATGCCGAGGAACTGGCCGTAGATGGCCATCTCCAGCGTGACCGGAAGCTTGTACCGCAGAATCTGCTTGACCGGCGTGTTCTTCTGAATCTGGTAGGAGTTGCCGAAGTCCAACTGGACCGCCTCCAGCAGGAACCGGCCGTACTGTACCCAGATTGGGTCGTTCAACCCGAGGTCCGCCCGAATCTGTCGGACGAACTCTTCGGACGCCCGCTGGCCCGCGATGACCCGGGCGGGGTCGCCCGGTGCGAGGTGCAGGATGGCGAAGACGAACGTCGCCACCCCGAACAGCACCGGGACCAGCAGGAGGAGTCGTTTGACAACGAACCGCTTGGAAATCATTCACTCGGAGAAAAAAACGGCAGGGGTCAAAAAAAGACTCGCTACCGTCGTCGCGCAGTCGGTCGCTCGGCCGCGACTGCGGGCGGTCGGCGAATCTGGACTACCGGTTCAGCGAGACGAGGTTGAGGAACGGACCGCCGATGGGCGGGACCGTGAAGCCCTCGACGTCGTTGCTGACGCCGCGCAGGGCCTTCGCGTGGTTGAGCGCCACCCACGGAGCCTCGTCGTGGAATATCTGCCCGGCCTTCTGGTACTTGGGCTTGCGCTTGCTGGTCTCGTAGGAGGCTTGCGCCTCCTCGGTGAGCTTCATGAACTCGGTGTTCGCCCACGCCGCCGCGTTGAGCGTGTTGACGCTGTCGAAGTTGTCCGGGTTAATCCAGTCTTTCCCGTCCGGCACTTCGCTGCGGTCCACGCCGGGGTGGAGCAGGGCGTAGTAGAAGTTGTCCGGGTCGCCGTTGTCGGTCATCCACCCGAGGAAACACGCGTCGTGCTTGTAGTTGTCAGTGTAGTCGAGGAAGGGGTTGAACGGCTGCTGGTTGATGTTGACCGTGATGCCCACCTCGCTCAGGTTCGACTTGACCGTCTGGGCCGCTTGGAGCGGCGACGGGTTGTACGCTCGGGGGTTCTTGAACGTCGCCAGTTCGAACTCGAAGCCGTCGCCGTAGCCCGCCTCTTCGAGGAGCTTCTTGGCTTTCTTCTTGTCGTGGCCGTAGGGGTCGATGTTCTCGTTGTACCCCATCACGCTCGCGGGGATGGGCTGGCTGGCCTCCGAGGCGATGCCCTTGAAGATGGTCTCCACGATGGCCTTCGTGTTCACCGCGTAGTTTATCGCCCGGCGGACCTTCCGGTTGCGGAACTCCTTCCGCTTGGCCATGTTGAAGGCCATGTATCCGACGTTGATGCCGGGGATTTCGAGGAGCTTGGCCTTGTCGGAGTTGTTGATAATCTTGGACGACTGTGCGCCGATGCCGTCGATGATGTCTGCGCCGCCCGAGAGCAGGGTCTGGGCGCGGGAGGTGTTCGACCCGACCGCGGTGAACACCACTTCGTCCACCTTGGCCTTCTCCTCGCCCCAGTACTCCTCGTTCTTGGTGAGACGGATGCGCTGGTTGCCCGTGTCCCAGCTATCGAACTCGAACGGGCCGGTCCCGACCGGGTTCTTCGAGAGGTCCTTGCCGTACTCCTCGATGGCGGAGAGCGAGTGGACCTTCGAACAGAACATCGCGAGGTTCTTCAGGATGGGCGCGTACGGCTTGTTGAGCGTGATGGACACCTCGTACTCGCCGTTCTTCTCGACCGTGTCAATCCAGTCGCCCAGCGCGTAGGGACCGTACGACGAGGCGTAGTCCTGACCGGGGTAGTGCTTGTAGTCCTTGTCGACGAACCGGCGATAGGTCGCCACGTAGTCCTCGGCGGTGAACTCGTCGCCGTTGTGGAATTTGACGCCCTCGCGGAGCGTGAGGGTAACCGTCTTGCCGTCGACGCTCCAGTCGGTCGCCAGTCCGGCCTTGAGCGAGGTCTTGCCCGGCTTGAACTCGATGAGACCGTCGTAAATCTGGTTGGTGACCTTGGCGTCCTCGCCGCTGGTGGTGTTCTGGAAGTCGAGGCTGCCCGAGTCGTTCCCGCGGGCGAAGGTCAGCGTCCCGCCCGAACTCTGGGATTCGGTGGTCTCCTCAGTCTCCTCGGTCGTTCCACCCATCTCCTCGGTGGTCGTGGCCTCGCCTTCACCGTCACCGCCGGTACACCCGGCCAGCGTGGCCGCGGCCGTCGCACCGCCAGCTGCCTTCAGGAAGCTACGTCGCTTGAGACTATCGTCTTTCGCCATAGACAATCATGCTCATACATTCTATATAAGTATGCCGGACCTGAAACTATGGTAAAATAAAACAACCACTCGATATTGAGTACGTTCTCGGAGTCGTATCGAGCACCGAGGAGCGAGGGCGCGGTCAGCCCTCGACCTTGACCCGGTTGAGGAGCGGCCCGCTGATGGGCGCTATCTGGAAGTCTTGAACCCGGTTGGCGACGCCGCGGAGTTCCTTCGCGTGGTCGATGAACACCCACGGGGCCTCGTCGTGCGCGAGTTGACCCGCCTGCTTGTAGAGTTCGGCCCGCTTGTCCCGGTCGAGCGTCGATTGGGCCTGCTCGGTCAACTGCATGAACTCGCGGTTCGCCCACGCCGCAACGTCGAGGGTGTTGAACCCCTCCGTGTCCCAGCTAACCCAGTCTTGGCCCTGTTGAAGCTTGTCCTCCGAGACCTGCGGGTGGAGAAGCGCGTAGTAGAAGTTGTCCGGGTCGGCGTTGTCGGTCATCCACCCGAGGAAACACGCGTCGTGTTTCCCCTGTTCCGTGTAGGTCAGGAAGGGGTTGAACGGCTGCTGGTTGATGTTGACCGTGATGCCCACCTCGTTCAGGTTCGACTTGACCGTCTGGGCCGCCTGAATCGGTGACGGGTTGTACGTCCGCGGGTTCTTGAACGTCGCCAGTTCGAACTCGAAACCGTTCTCGTAACCCGCCCCTTCGAGCAGTTGCTGGGCTTGGTCCGGGTCGTGTGGATAGGGGTCGATGCTCTCGTTGTATCCGAGCACCTTCTGGGGAATCGGTTGGCTGGCCTGCTCGGCGATGCCCCTGAAGATGGTGTTGACGATGGCCTCGGTGTCCACCGCGTAGCTGATGGCCTGCCTGACCTTCTTGTTCCGGAACTCCTCGCGCCGAGCCATGTTCATCGCGAGATAGCCGATGTTGATGCCCTGCGTCTCCACCAGTTCGGCCGCGTCGGCGTTCCGCACGATTTGAGACGCCTGCGCGCCGATACCGTCGATGATGTCGGCACCGCCGGAGATGAGCGTCTGCGCCCGTGTCGTGTTCGACCCGATAGCCGTGAACACCACTTCGTTCACGTACGGTCCCTCGCCCCAGTAGTCGGGGTTCCTGCTCAGGCGGATGCGCTGGTTGCCCGTGTCCCAACTCTCGAACTGGAACGCGCCGGTCCCGACGGGTTGATTGCTGAGCGAGAAGTTCTGGTCCTGCGCGTGGCGCTCGATGGCGCGCCGCGACAGCACGCTCGACGCGAACATCGCCAGATTCCGCAGGAACGGCGCGTACGGTTCGTTGAGTTCGATGGTGAGCGTGTAGCTCCCCTGTCCGCCGCCGGCCTGCGCCGTCGTGGTCTCCGCGTCGGTTTCGTTGGCCTGACCGCCGTCGGTCGTGGCCGCCCCCGAACCGCCCGCGCTGACGTTCTCCACCCAGTTGCCCAGCGTGAACGGACCGTACGCTGAGATGTACGAGTCGCCCGGATAGTACTGGTAGTCCGAGTCGGTGAATCGCCGATAGGTCGCCACGAAGTCCTCGGCGGTGAACTCGTCGCCGTTGTGGAATGTGACGCCTTCCCGCAGCGTGAGGTTCACCGTGGTCCCGTCCATCGAGTACTGAGTCGCCAACCCCTCCTGCAGGGTGGTCTTGTTCGGTTCGAACTCGATGAGGGTGTCGTACAGTTGGTTGGTGACCTTCACGTCCTCGCCGCTGGTGGTGTTCTGCGGGTCGAGCGTCCCCGAGTCGTTCCCCCGAGCGTAGGTGACGGTCCCGCTCCCCTCCTGCTGTACGTCGTTCGCCTCGTCCGTATCGACGTATCCGGCGACCGAGGCCGACGCCGCCGCCCCACCGGCCGCTTTCAACAGGTTCCGCCTCGTAACGGATGTGTCGTTTGAAGTCATCCAACGATACCAATCAATCATTTAGAGTATAAGGCTACGGGACCGCATTGAACACCGGCCGCGTTAGTTCAATTCTCGAACTGGTGTGCAACCAGTTCGGTCGATTGGTACGAACCGCCGCCGACCGGTTATCGAGACACTTGGCGTGAACGAAACCGAAAGAACGAGGGCGGCGAGAGGCTCTCGCGGCGACGGTACGGTACGCGGGACTCCTCGCCGAGACGACACGTAGCCGACGTTACTCTGGCTGGTCGTAGAGGTGACAGGCCGCGGGGTGGGCCTCGTCTTGCAGGACCGGGCCTTTCCGCTCGCAGACGCTCTCGAAGTGGTCGCGGAGCAACGCCCCGGCGGCCTCCCAGTCGCCCTTCGCGAGATGGTCGAACGACTCCGCGACGACTTCGCGGGGACGCCCCGACGGTTCCGCGTCGAAGAAGTCGTCCCAGAGGACGGCCTTGAACGCCGAAGTCGTGGCGTCGGGACGGCCGCCGTCCGCTGCGGTCGCCGTCTCCGTCTGGGCCGCGTCGTCGCCCGCGGCTTTCTCCCACACAGCGTCGAGGTCGATGGTGCGGTCCTCGACGCGCTCGCGGTAGTCCATCACCGCGCGGTAGGCGTCCTGCTCGATGTCCATCTCTTCTGGCGGGATTATCTGGGGACACCGCGTCCGGAAGTGACACCCCGACGGCGGGTCGATGGGCGAGGGAACGTCGCCTTCGAGGATGACGCGGTCGTCGGTGTCGATTCGGGGGTCGGGTTCCGGAATCGCGGACAGCAGGGCCTGCGTGTAGGGATGCTTGGGGTCGTCGAACAACTCGCCGGTGTCGGCTATCTCCACGATTTCGCCCAAGTACATCACCGCGATGCGGTCGGAGATGTGGCGGACGACGCTCAGGTCGTGGGCGATGAACAGGTAGGTCAGGCCGAACTCGTCCTGCAGGTCTTCCAACAGGTTGAGAATCTGGGCCTGCACCGACACGTCCAGCGCCGACACCGGTTCGTCGGCCACGATGAAGTCCGGGTCCACGGCGAGCGCTCGTGCGATACCGACGCGCTGGCGCTGACCGCCGGAGATTTCGTGGGGGTACCGGTCGTACTGGCCGGGTTCGAGACCGACCGCCTCCATGAGTTCGGCGACGCGGTTACGGCGCTGTTGTTTCTTGGACGTGTCGCCCTCGGGGGCCTCCTCGGGCAGATTGTGTATCTTGAGGGGTTCGGCGATTATCTGGCCCACTGTCATCCGCGGGTCGAGACTCGACAGCGGGTCCTGAAAAATCATCTGCATGTCCTTGCGCTTGTCGCGCAGTCCCTCGCGGTCGAGTTCCGAGAGGTCGGTGCCTTGGAACACGATTCGGCCCTCGGTCGGTTCTTCGAGGTGGAGCAGGGTCCGGCCCGCCGTGGACTTCCCGCACCCGGACTCGCCCACGAGACCGACCGTCTCGCCCTCGTAGATGTCGAAGCTCACGCCGTCCACGGCTTTGACGCTCTCCACCTCGTCGGCCAGCCACTCGTCGAGCAGGCCGTCGGCCCGCGAGAAGTGCTTCTTCATCCCGTCCACTTCGAGGATTCGGTCGCCGATGTCGTGGTCGGTCGTGGTAATCCCGTCGAGGTCCGACCCGTACTGGCTCTCGTCGAACTCTTCGAGGACGCACTTCGCGTGGTGGTCCACGTCGTCGGGACCGTGCTGGAGGTTCGGAATCTCGCCCTCGGTACACTCGGGTTGGGACCACGGACACCGCGGCGCGAAGTGACACCCTTCCGGCATGTCGATGAGGTCCGGGACGTTACCCTCGATGGGCGTGAGTCGCTCCTTGTCCTCCTGCGGGATGGACTCCAGCAGTGCGTAGGTGTAGGGGTGGCTCGGGTTGTGGAAGATTTCGTCCACCGGGCCGACCTCCACGATGTCGCCGGCGTACATCACGGCCACGCGGTCGCAGGTCTCGGCCACCACGCCGAGGTCGTGGGTGATGAAGAAGACGGACATGCCGAGTTCGTCCTGCAGGTCGTTGATGAGGTCGAGAATCTGGGCCTGAATCGTCACGTCGAGCGCGGTGGTCGGTTCGTCGGCGACGAGGAGTTTCGGTTGGCAGGCCAGCGCGATGGCGATGAGGACGCGCTGGCGCATCCCGCCGGAGAACTCGTGCGGGTACTCCTCGACCCGTTCGGTCGGTTCGGGGATGCCCACCTCCTCCAGAATGTCGATGGTGTCCTGCAGGACCTCCTCGTCGATGTCCTTCCCGCCGAGACTCGGTGCGATTTCCCGGACTGCGTTCCACCACGAGTCCTTTCGCTGGCCGCCGTACTGGTGGAGTCGCAGGCTCTCGGCGACCTGCTCGCCCACGGTCAGCGCGGGGTTGAGCGAGGTCATCGGGTCTTGGAAAATCATGCTCATCTCCCCGCCGCGAATCTCGCGCATCGCGTTTTCGGGTGCCGCGAGCAGGTCGATGTACCCTTCGTCGGGGAAGACGAAGTCGCCGACGCCAGTGGGGTATCGCTCCGCGAACTCGGCGGTCAGTTCCTCGTGACGGAATGCCGCCTCGCCGCTCACTACTTCGCCGGGGTCGTCCACCAACTGCATCAGCGACAGGGCGCTGACGCTCTTGCCGGACCCGGACTCGCCGACGAGACCGACCGTCTCACCCTCGCGAATCGACAGGTCGAAATCGTCGACCGCCTCGACCACACCGCGCTCCGTGTTGAACTGCGTCCGCAGATTCGAGATTGACAGTAAGTCACTCACAATTAGTCGAAAGTGGAAGGTCCGCGGGCAAATACCTTTCCACTTTCCGGGTCGCCGCTCCGCGGAGTTCCGCCACGATATCCGCCGTGTCACTCCGTTAGACGCCTGACCGTGTTCCGACAACTCCGACAGTACTTGAGCGAGATAAAAGGTTTAAATATCAACAAGAACGTACCATAACGAATAATGGCCAACCAGCACCTCCCGCTCAGGGAGTCCATCGCACGCTCGATAACCAGCGGAGAGTTCGCCACGTCCGTACTGTGGGGCACTATCGCCGGATGTCTCGCCGTCATCGCGGAGTACAACCTGTCCCGAATGCTCTCGGACGGTCACACCGTCCAGTACGGACTCCTCGTCGCTGGCGCGGTCGCGGGACTGCTCTACGCGGACTCTTGGCGGGCCGCGACAGAAGTCGGTGCCTACGCCGGTGCCATCCCGATACTCGTTCTCGCACCGCTCGCGTACCTGTTCGGATTGGTGGAGTTCCTGCCCCCCCCTCGCAATCGACGGTGGGGTACTAATTTGGGCGGTCGGGAGCGCCCTCCTCATCTATCCGGCGCTAATCCTCTTCGGTGCCTTGGGCGGTGCGCTCGGTGGTCTCGCCGGTTACGCGTCGAAGGTCGCGATTGGGAGCGGCCAGCAGTCCCACTGACGGTTCAGAACGCTCGAAATCGGTGTCTCGGCGTTCGCGTCTCTCAGTTCCCACCTCCTTCCACGTCGTCGTTCTCGTTTGCTCAGTGCGTTCCGGAGTTCCCTCGAAGCAGACGGACCGGGCTACGTCTCTTCGCCGGGGTCCGACTCGTATTGGAACCGGTACGTACCCGGCCGAAGCAACTTGAGAGCCGACAGGCCGGTCCCGACCAGTCCCACGCCCAGATTCACGCCCATGACGAACGTCGTCAACTCCGCGGAGGACGAGAGGAACCACGCGGACTGAACGACCACGATGCCGCCGTACAGTAGGAGAAGCATCATGTCCTTTCTCATCTTTTCGGTGTTCGCAGGGACAGATGGTAAAAGTGGTCTTCAGGCGACACTCTCTCGGGCCAGACGCTACCGCCGTCTCGTTTTCCATCCTCTGTCGCAGCGCCGTCTTCTCCCGGCCGTCCGTCTCTTCTCCCGTCTCGTTGGGTCTCTCCTCGCCACCGAACGTCCCACCGAAGTTTAAGAGGCGTCCGACAGTAGGGGTGGCTATGATAGACACCGTCGTCATCGCCACGGACGGGTCCGAGAGCGTCACTCGCGCCGTGCAAATCGCCCTCGACCTCGCCGAGCGCTTCGACGCCGCCGTTCACGCCCTCTACGTCGTGGATACCGGCGAAGTCGAATCTTCGCCGGACGAACTCCGCGGCGAACTCCGCGACGCGCTGGAGTCGCAGGGCGAGGACGCGCTCGACGCCGTGCGAGACCACGCCGACCGGGAGTTGGTGACGGCCGTCCGCGAGGGCCGTCCGGCGGCCGAAATCACCGAGTACGCCCGCGAACAGGAGGCCGACGTCGTTGCGACCGGGACGCGCGGCCGTCACGGCGAGAACCGATTCCTCATCGGCAGCGTGGCCGAGCGCGTCGTCCGGTCGTGTCCCGTCCCCGTGCTGACGGTCCGCCAACTCGAAGGCGACGAGTGAGACTCCGCGAGGACCCGACCGACCCACAACCGGGGATTACTTCCCCGCTGCACCCGGACGAACGGGTATGCAAGACTGGGTCATCGACGACGATACTCTCTCTGTCGAGCGCAAATCCATTCTACCCGGAGAGGGCTTTTTCGTGCCCGATTCCGTGGAGCAAGCGAAAGAGGAGGCCGAGGCCGAGGCCACGCTAACCGGCGCGGACGTGGCGGTCGTGGCCGACCCCGACGCCGACGGTCTGGCCTGCACCGCGCTCGTTCGGGAGGCCTACGGCGAGGGCGCGCTCATCGACGCCGGGCCTCACGACCTCGAAGACGCGCTGGAGCGCGTCGCCGACTACAGCGAACCCGGCGCGCAAATCTTCGTCTGCGACCTCTGTCCGGACACCTACGACGAGGTCGGCGAGGCGCTCGAAACCCTCGTCGAGCAGGCGGGCGCGGTCAGATGGTTCGACCACCACCAGTGGACCGACACCGTGGCCGACGCCGTCCGGGACGCGGGCGTGGACCTCGTGGTCGGCGACAGCGAGGAGGAGTGTACCGCCGACGTGGCGGCCCGAGCGATAGACTACGACTTCCCGGCGTATCTGGTCGAACTCGCGGCGGTCACCCGCGACCACGACCTCTGGATTCGAGACGACCCGCGGAGCGACGACCTCGCGGACTTCTCCTACTGGGCCGAACCCGAGGAGTACATCGAGGCGGTCGCCGAACACGGCGCGGACCTGCCCGAGGAAATCGAGGAGTTCCTCGCCGAGATGCGCGTCGAGAAGGAGGCGCTCATCGAGAAGGCGGTCGCCCGCGCCGACATCGAGGAGGTCGGCCCGTGGACGGTCGGCGTGACCTACGGCCGGTGTTCCCAGAACGAGGTGGCCGAGGCACTCCGCCAGCAGGGAACCGACGCCGCGGTCATCGTCAAGCCCTCCGGAAGCGCCTCGATTCGGGGCACGGACGACTTCGAGCGCGCTCACGAGGTCGCCCGGCAGGTCAACGGCGGCGGCCACCCCAAGGCCGCGGGATGTAAACCGAGCATCTACGACGACATGCTCGACTACGCCCACCACTGGACGACCCGCGGCGCGGTGACCAAGCAGGTGATTCTGGAGGCGTTCTGGAATCTGGAGTGGGACGAGGACGAGACGGCGGACGACGCCGAAGCGGAGGCTGACGACGACACCGCGGACGGAACCGACGAATGACGACCGCAGACCTCCCAATCGACGCCGAGAAGCCCATCGTCGGCATGGTCCACCTCCCGCCGCTCCCCGGCGCGCCCAAGTTCTCCGGGGACTTCGAGCAGGTTCTGGAGACCGCCCTCCGCGACGCCCGCCGACTGGAAGCCGGTGGCGTTGACGCGCTGATGCTCGAAAACTTCGGGGACGCGCCGTTCTATCCCGACGACGTCCCTAAACACGTCGTCGCGTCGATGACCCGAATCGCCGCGGAAATCCGTGAAGAAGTGGACCTCCCGATGGGAATCAACGTCCTCCGGAACGACGCCGACGCCGCGCTCTCGGTCGCGGCCGCAGTCGAGGCCGCGCTCGTTCGCGTGAACGTTCACGTGGGTGCGCGCGTGACCGACCAAGGCGTCATCGAGGGGCAGGCCCACGAGACGGTCCGCTTGCGCGAGCGTCTCGACAGCGACGTCGCCATCCTCGCGGATTTGGACGTGAAGCATTCGGCCCCGCTCGCCGAGCGCCCGCTCGACGCCGAAGCGGTCGCCGAACCCGTCGAACGCGGCTTCGCCGAGGGCGTCGTCGTCTCCGGCGCGGGGACCGGCCACGAGGTCTCGGGCGACCACCTCCGCGCGGTCGCGGCGGCCCGCGACGAGGCCGGACTGGACGCGCCGGTCTTCGTCGGGAGCGGCGTGACCACCGAGAACGTCGCCGACGTCCTCGGCGTCGCGGACGGGGCCATCGTCGGGACGGCACTGAAGGAGGGCGGCGAGACCACGAACCCGGTCTCCGAGGAGCGCGTCCGGCGACTGGTCGAGACCGCCGACGAGGCGCGCTAGCGGTCGTTCAGAAACGCCTCGACCTCGGATTCGGTCGGGAGACCGCCCCGCGCGTTCTCGGCGGTGCAGTTGAGCGCCGCGGTGGCGGCCGCGAAGCGTCCGGCGTCCTCGGGTGTTCGGTCGTCGAGAATCCATCCGTGGACGAGGCCCGCGGTGAAGGCGTCGCCCGCGCCCGTGGTGTCCACCGTCTCGACCTCGAACGCCGGGATTTCTACGATTGCCTCGCCGTCGAGTAGCAGCGCCCCGTCAGTTCCACGGGTGACCGCGGCCCGGCGGACGCCCCGCTCGCGGAGCGTCTCTATCGCACTTCGGGGGTCCGCGCCGAGGTACGACCGAGCAGAGACTTCGTTGGCCACGAAGAGGTCACAGACCGGCAGTAGGTCGTCGAGCGTCTCCGGCCGGGTGGCCCTCTCTTCGAGTTCCGAGAGCGGTCCCGCGAGGTCGAACACCAGCGGCGGGAAGTCCACGCGGTCGCTCGCCCCGTCCGCGGCGGTCCCGTCGGCCGCTTCGACGAGCGCGGCGACTACAGGGTCGGGCGCGTACGCGCTGGCGAACGCGAGGTCGGCCCGCCGGAGGTACGCGAGGTCGTCGTCGGTCAGTCGGAGGTTCGGAACGGCCTCGCCGCCGTTGACTATCATGCGCTCGCCGTCCGGGTCGCGCAGAATCATCGAGTAGGTGGTCCGCTCGCCGGGGTCGCCCCGGCGAACGCGCTCGGCGTCGATGCCGCGCTCGCGGAGGTCGGCCAGAATCAGGTCGGCCGCGTCGTCGTCGCCGAGGCGGGAGACCACGCCGGTCTCGCGGCCGAGTCGGGCGAGCGCGGCCGCGACGTTCGCGGCGACGCCGCCGACCGCGGTCGATTCCTCGCGGACGAACGCGCCGCCGTCGGGTTCGGGGAGGTTGGTCAGCGCGTAGACCCGGTCCTCGACCGCGCTGCCGACCGCCACCGCGTCGAGGCGCGCCGAGTCCGCTCGGTCGTCGGAGTCAGTCATCGACGCTACCGAGACGCCGCGGGATGAAACCGCTTACGACGCGGGTCCGCGCCGGTTACGACGGCGCTCGGAACTCGTAGGAGCGGTCGCCGTTCTCGACGCGCACGGCCCCGCGGTCGTGGTCGAAGTAGAGCACCTCGACCTCGCCGTCCTCGAAGTCGTGGAGCGGCATCCCGGCCGAGACCCGGCCGTCCTTCGTGACGAGGAAGGTCGCGCTCCCCACCGTGATTTCGATGCCTTCGTCGCTCTCGGACACCTCGCCGTCCGCGGCGAGTTTGCGGAGGCGGTCCGTGACGTCGGACCAGTCCTCGACGGGGACGCGCTCGTAGTCACCCATAGCGGGCCTGCGATACTGAGCGGCAAAACGGCTTGGGCCGGTGAACACCCGCGACTGGTTCCTCTCGGACTCGAAACCGAACGTCGGCCGAAATCGAACGCCGGTCAGAAGAGCGGTCTGGGTCTACTCGGTCTCGCCGGCGAGCCACTTGTCGGAGTAGGCGGTCCCGCACTCGCAGTAGGAGTAGGCGTGAATCACGTCACCTTCGGCGTAGAGGTCGCCGACCTCCTCGTTCTGCTCCTCGGCGAACGCGAAGACGAACTCGGCGTCGCCGTCGCAGTCGGGGCAGTGGCCGCCCGAGAGGTCCCGAGCGATGTCGCCGCCCTCGGTTCCCATCGCCTGCTTGGCGAATCCCATCGCGTCCATGCCGGTCGCGGTCTTGAACACGCTCCGGCCTTGGTCGCCCTCGACCACGAGTATCACGCCGTTCTCAACCTGTTCGCCGTGCTTGGCCAGTCCGTCGCCCTCGCCCTCGACGAAGGAGTCCGAGAGGAACAGCGCCACGTCCTCGGGTCGCTCGCCGGCGAGGAACTGCTCGCGTTTGCTCATACGGCCGGTAGGGAACAGGACGGGAAAAGGGCCGCGTTCTCGTCGGGACGCGATTGGTGTCCTCGACAGTCTCCCGGCGGCGCGTACTGTCGGGCCATCACTGACGGCGCGTGCTGGCGTGGCCTCGTGCCACGCCACGGCGCGCGAGGGAGGCGGCCGCCGAGGCTGGGGAGGTCCGAGAGGTCCGCGGTCGCGGTGTCGTGCGGTCTGATTGGCTCAAGCAGTAGCTAGCCTCTCCGCGACAGACTCTTCACACCACTGTACTCCGAACCACATCCCCTCGAACCACACCTCTCAAACCACACCCTCCCACGACATCACTCTAAACCCTATCTCCACCCCTCTCCCTCGAACCGAAAGACGAGCGATGAGAAGCGTTACCCGGCGCGAACGACTACGCCCGACCATGACCGACAGTGCGACCGACGAGGACGCCGATTCGACCGACGCCGACTTCGACGTCGAGGAGTGGCGCGAGCGACTCCGCTCGCACCGCGCCGAGAAAGACGACTTCTTCGCCGACCATCCCCAGTCGCCCATCCCGCCCGAGGAGCGCGACGACTTCGACGGTCTGGACTACTTCGACCCGGACCCCGACTACCGAGTCACCGCGACCGTCGAGGTCCACGACCGACCAGAACCCGTCGAGATGGACGTGACCGCGGGCGCGCCGCAGCGATACCTCCGCATCGCGACTCTTCACTTCGAACTCGGCGGCGAGGAGTACGAAGTCGCGGGCTACCGTCAGCGAGAGGACGGCGAGGGCCTGTTCGTCCCGTTCCGCGACAAGACGACCGGCCAGCAGACCTACGAGAACGGGCGGTACATGGAGTTCGAGGCCGAGGGCGGGTTGGAGGACGGGACCGAGATGGTACTCGACTTCAACCTCGCGTACTCGCCGTTCTGCGCGTATAGCGAGACGTTCGCCTGTCCGCTCCCGCCCGAGGAGAACTGGCTCGATGCCGAGATTCTCGCCGGGGAGAAGGCGTAACGGGTCAGAACAGCCAGAGCGCATCTGACGTCGCGGCTACCCGCCAGTATCTTCAGCGAGGCCCTCCACGTTCTGCCCGATGAGTCTCATCTTCTGGTATCTCCTGCTGGCGGTCGGAGCGACCGCGGTTATCTGGAAGGGGAGCGAACTCCTCGAACGCTCCGCGGAGCGACTCAGCAAGCACTACGGAC
The DNA here is from genome assembly GCF_010747475.1 of Halorussus sp. MSC15.2. Taxonomy (NCBI): domain Archaea; kingdom Methanobacteriati; phylum Methanobacteriota; class Halobacteria; order Halobacteriales; family Haladaptataceae; genus Halorussus; species Halorussus sp. MSC15.2. The sequence continues at coordinate 70,346 of NZ_VSLZ01000007.1, forward strand.
TTCCGGTCGCGGTCCACGGGGCCGTCGTCATCGCCATCGGGTCGAGTTTCCCCGAACTCAGTTCGGTCGTCATCAGCACGCTCGTCCACGGCGAGTTCGGACTCGGCGTTGGGGCCATCGTCGGCAGCGCCATCTTCAACCTGCTCGTCATCCCGGCGCTCTCGGCGCTCGCCAGCGAGACGCTCGAAGCGACCCGCGACATCGTCCACAAGGACGCCCAGTTCTACATCATCAGCGTCCTCGTGCTGTTCATCACGTTCGCGCTTGGAGCGACCTACGTCCCCGGCGGGACGAACTCGGCGGCGATTCTGACGCCCGCGCTCGTGGTGATGCCCCTCGCCACCTACGGCATCTACGTCTTCCTCCAGTATCAGGACACCCGCGACTACGTGCCGACCGACGTCGTCGACGTGAACCCCGGCCGCGAGTGGGCCGTCCTCGCCGTCTCGCTCGTCCTCATCGCGGTCGGCGTCGAGGGCATCGTCCGCGCCGCGCTCGGCTTCGGACGGATATTCGACACGCCGAGTTTCCTCTGGGGGCTGACCGTCATCGCCGCCGCGACGAGCCTCCCGGACGCGTTCGTCAGCATCAACGCCGCGAAGAACGACGAGAGCATCACCAGCCTCACGAACGTCCTCGGGAGTAACACGTTCAACCTGCTCGTCGCCATCCCGGTCGGCGTCATCCTCGGCGGGTCGGCCACCGTCAACTTCCTCGCGGCCATCCCGATGATGGGATTCCTCGCGTTCGCCACGCTCGTGTTCGTCGTCGTCACCCGCACCCACCTCGAACTCACCGACGCCGAGGCCTACCTCCTGCTCGGTCTCTACGGGCTGTTTCTCCTGTGGATGACGCTCGAAAGCACGGGCGTCGTCGAGACGGTTCGGGGAATCTGACCGGCACGGTAGTCGGGAACGTCTCTCACGCTTGCCCAAAGCATATGCGCCGCGTCCGCATCGGTGTCGCCATGCCGGGCGCACGTATTTCGAGCGGCGAGCGAGTCACGCTCCGGACCGTCGAGCGCGAGGACCTTCCCTTCCTCCAGCGTTCGCGCGCCAATCCGGAGATTCGTTATCCGCTCGGCTCGCCACTCGCCAACCGGGAGGAGATAGAGGAGTTCTTCGAAGACGACGACGCGGACCGGTTCCTCGTCTGTCTCGACGGAGACGACGCGGGACCGGGCGACCCCGACGAGGGCGACGTCCAGCGACTCGGCGTCGTCTCGTCGAGGACGCCGACTGGCGACGCCCCGAACTGGGCTACTGGCTCGCGCCTGAGGTCCACGGCGAGGGCTACGGCACGGAGGCGGTGTCGCTGGTCGTCGAGTACGTCTTCCGGACGTACGACCACCCTGCCGTGGGCGCACGCGCCTACGATTTCAACGAGGCTTCCCGCGGCCTGCTCGAATCGCTCGGGTTCGAGGAGGAGGGGCGCGTCCGCAGGGACCGCTTCATCGACGGCGAGTACGTCGATACCGTTCAGTACGGACTCCTCCGCGAGGAATGGCGCGAGGCGGACGACGGGTAGCGGGGACACGGATGTGACGGAGAGCGAGAGGTCGGAAAAGGACAGGGAGGGGTGAACACTGAATAGCCGACCGGCAGTACGACACACTGTCATGTCCGACGAACCGATGACCAACTTCCCGGTTCCCGACGTCGAGGACCTGCCCGAGGACCTCCGAGAGTACATCGTGGGGGGGTCAAGCGTAGAAACAGACGGCCGAGGTTTGACCAACGAAGCTCTCGAGATACGTCAAATAGTGCATGTTGGGGTATTTGTCAACCGTAGTAAAAACGGTTGATGAGCGACCCTTTATAGATAGTCGTACGTTATCGTGCCTTCGTTGAAGCTGAATTACTCCCTCTTCAATTGGAAAGTCATATGATTTAGTAATATTTATTTAAATTATGGCATCGGACAATATCCTCGTTCTGTTGATGGTAGAGGTGCTTGGAATGATGATATTGCTTTTCGGTGTATACTTGGAAGCACTAATTACCGTCCCCGGCTCCCATGAGTGGCTCATTTACGTAGGATTGTTGATGGGCGTTCTCACGACCGGAGCGGGCCTATTTTCGAGGAAGTGATAACAGTCGGGTAAGTTCGTAACACCGCGACCCTCGATTTTCTCAAGTCGGTTCAACGCGCCACGCCGACAGTCAACAGCGTCCCCAACTCCCGGTAGCGCTCGACCATCTCCGCTCGGGAGTCCCAGTCGTCGGTCGGGAACTCGCTCTCGTCGGGAATCTCGATGTCGCGGTCGGGGACGTTGTCCTGCTCGGCGACGTGGAGACCCGCCTCGCGGAACGCCTCGCGGTACTCCGCGGCCGACCAGCGCGTCATCTCCACGTCGATGTTGTCCTGCCACTCGTGGGAGGCGACGTTCTCCTCGTAGTAGTTCACGGCGCAGAAGAAAGTCCCGCCGGGCCGCAGGACGCGGGCGACTTCCCGGAGGGTCTGGTGCGGGTCGTTGGCGTAGTAGAACGCCTCCATGGTGAAGACGTGGTCCACGCTGTCGTCCTCGAAGGGGAGGTGGTCGAAGTCGCCGACGAGGAACCCCGCGTCGCCCTCGCTCTCTCCGGACTCGTTCTCGGTGTACCCTTGGGCGTTTCGCGCCATCTCGGGCGACCCGTCGAGTCCGTAGGCCCGGCCCGCGGCCTTGGTGTCGCGGAGCGCGCGAGCGGCGTACCCGCTTCCCGTCCCGAGGTCCAGCACGGTCTCGCCCGCCTCGACCGGCATCCGGGCCAGTACGTACTTCGCGGTGTGCCAGTGGCGGTCCTCCATTCCCTTGTCGCGGCCGTCGGCCGCCCAGTCGTCGAACTCCTCGCGCACGCTCATGCGGGGAGGGAGACGCGCCACCGACAAAACGGATTCGGAACGGCGACCGGATTCGGACTCGATATCCGGGCGTCGGACCGAGCGACCCCCGGTCGAACGAGTAGCTCCGAGACGGAACGACCGCTCGTACGGCCCCGAGAGACGCGGGTCTTTTAGCCCCGCGGTGTATCACAGCGGGTATGGTCGGACGAAAGAAGCGGTACGCGCTGGCAGACTCCGCCCAACAGATAGTCGGCGGGTTCCTGCTGGCCGGACCGTTCGTCGTCACCGAGGAGGTGTGGGACTTGGCCGCGGACATGACGTGGTTTCAGGCCGTGGCCACGGTCCTCCTCGTGTTCCTCATCGGGTACGGGGCGCTCTACAAGGCCGACGACGACCGCGACCCCGACCGCGAGTCAGAGGTCGCTGGCGTCCCGATTCGGTTCGTCTCGCTGATGCTGGTCTCGTACGGGTCGGTCGCCATCCTCTCGCTGTCGTTCGGCGCGCCCGGCACCTTCCTCGAAGACACCTTCGTGAACGGCGGGCCGTCGATGGAGACCGTGGCCATCACGCTCCGGGCCATCAGCGTCGGCGCGGTGTTCAGCGTGGTCGGTGCCGCGACCGCCGACAGCGTGTTCTGACCCCTACAGGCGACGCTCGCGCGCCTGACCCGCATTCTTAAGGTGGCGCACCGTAATACCGCACGATATGGATTATCAAATCGCCATCGAAAATACACCCGAGACAATTCCCGGCGGAACGGGAGTTCTCCTCCTCCATCCGAGTACGGGCGAGACCGACCGCATCGACACCGACTTTCTCAAGACGGACACCGACCACTTCCTCGTCATCTCGACTCGGACCACGGCGCGAGAGGTCAAGCAGAAACTCGACCACTACGACGTGGACGAGAGCAAAGCCGAGATTCTGGACACGCTGAGCATCGAACGCGGCTACTCCCGACGGAGCACCGAGAACGTCCACTACGTCTCCTCGCCCGACGACCTCGACGGGATTCTGGAGGTCACCCGCGACTTCCTCGAGAAGACCGACGGGAAGCGCCGCATCAGCCTCGACTCCATCACCGAGATGGCGTACTACGCTGACGAGTCGCGCGTCCGAGACGTAATTCGCGAGATTCTGAGCCTCCTCGACGAACACGACGCCGTGGGTCTGTTCCACCTCTCGAAGGGCGTCCACGACGAGGAACACGTCGAGAAGTTCATGGGCCTGTTCGACGCCATTATCGACCTCGACCGCGACGGGAACGTGAACAGCGACTTCGACGACGTCTGAGGGTCGGCGTCTCTATCTGTCGGTCGCGACGCTAGCTTTCGCCGCCCGGTGTTGTCGCAGTACGGTCGCGGTGGAGTTGCGGTCCTGTCGCGGTGGGGTTGCATGCTGTCGCGGTGGGATTGCGGCGTTGTCGCGGTGATTCCATGGTTCGACCAGTAGCAACCACGCTGCCGATTCTGTCCGGTCGCCTCGGACGGAACAGTTCGTCGGTTACTTGTCGAAAGCGTTAGTCCCGAACACGGAGTCAGGTCGTTCCTTACGATTCCGGTCGAAGAGACCCCAGCGAGTAGCCGGTTTCACTTTCAGTTTCGGGCGTGGGTTTAAAAGGAATCGCGCCGAACTGGAACGTATGAGCCAATCGACACTCGACGAGGACGAACTGTTCGGCGAGGCCGCCAACGAGGTTCGCGAGGACGTGGAGGCCAGTCTCGAAGCGGCGAGCGAGACGCTCCCCGACGCCGACGCGATTTGGAACGTCGAGGCCGACAACACCCTCGGAGCGCTCAACGCCCTCCGGTCGGCGCTCGACACCGGGGACGCCGAGGACGCGCTCCGAGACGCCAAGAAGTGGTATACGATGGGCGAGCGCGCCGACGCGTTCGAGGACGCCGACGACCTCGAAGCCGAAATCGAGCGCGTCGGCGACGCCATCGAGGAAATCGAGGACGCCAAGGAGCAGGTCGGCGACCTCACCAGCACGATTCCCGGCCTGAAGAACACGCTGGAGGACATCCAGACCGAAAACGAGTCTGCTGACGCCGACGACGCCGCGACCGAGGAGGCCGACGCTGACGACGCCGAGGAAGCCGAGGCCGCGGACTGAGTCCGCCTCAGAACGACTCGTCGCTGTCCTCGCCCTCGGCGCTTCCCGCACCGCGGTCGGTGTAGCCCTTCCGACCGACGGCCTCGCTACCGACGCGGTTCAGCACGGTCTGCCTGACCTCGTCGGCGGACTCGAACTCCTCGTCGCCCCCCGTCACCAGCACCTCGCGGAACGATTCCGACCCGTCAGACATCCCGATTTCGCGGTCGCCGTACCGTTCGAGCAGTTCGTCCGCGGAGATGGGATACTCCTCGTTTTCGAGGTCGTCCTCGATATTGCTGAAGTCCAGTCCGAGCGTCCGGTCGTCGTCCCCTGATTCACTCATACCCCGAGGTACGCCGCGAACTCGAATAAGGTGTGTGGCCCGTTCGGCGTACTTGCGGTTCCTTTCGGTCTTTCACGTCCATAGAGCGTCCGCAAACCGAGGGTCCGATTACTTGTGCGGCGGCAGGGGTACGTTTCGCGATTCGACGGCTTCGAGCAGTCGTCCCAGCGCCTCGCTCGCCAGTTCCAGCAGTTCCGCCCCGCGCTCGGCCGGACCGTCCGCGGGGTCGCCGACCACGCCGTTCTCCGTGAACTCCGCCGAGTCGTACGTCAGATTCGAGTAGCTGACCCACTCGCCCCACCGGTCGCTGGCCCCTTCGCGGGCCTCCGCGACGCGCTCCTCGGCCACGAGGTCCGGAGCGACGTGGCGCAGCATCGCGGTTTCGAGCGGTCCGCCGTGGCCCATCTCGTCGCCGTGGTCGCCGACCGCGTCGAACCACGTGAACGGGACGGCGTAGGCGTCGTCCTCGCGGGTGATGGTGCCCGCGACCTCGCGGAGCGCGCCGACGTTGCCGCCGTGGCCGTTCACGAGGACCACTCGGTCCCAGCCGTGGTGGGCGAGACTGGCGACCGTCTCGCGGACGTAGTCCCGGAACGTGTCGGGACTGACCCAGAGCGTGCCGGTGAACTGGCGGTGTTCGGCCGCGACTCCGACCGGAATCGCCGGCGCGACGACTACCTCGCCGCCGTAGGCGTCCGCGCCCGCCTCGGCGACCGCCTCGGCGGTGAGTACGTCGGTGCCGAGGGGCGCGTGCGGACCGTGCTGTTCGGTGCTGCCGACCGGCAGGAGCGCGAGGTCGGTCTCCGCGGCGTCGGCGTCGGTCCACGTCGAGTCGAAGAGGTTCATGTCCGAGCAGAGGGCGAGCGCGGACTTGTAGCCGGGGGATTCGGGACCACTCTCGACTGCCGACCTCAGTGCGGAGGAAATCATAACCTTCGGGCCGCCGAACCCCCGCGCATGGTCCGCATCCTCTCAGACTCGCAGGTCGCCGACTGCCTCGACCTCGCCGACCTCTTGCCCGTCGTCCGCGAGGCGTTCGTCAAGCAGGGCCGGGGCGAAGTCGAACGCCCCGACCGACCGCACTTCCCGGTCGGGGCGGGACTCGACGGTCCCGACCCCGCGGGCACCGGTCTCGTCATGCCCGCGTACCTCCACGGGGCCGCGTTCTACGCGACGAAGTTGGTCGGGGTCCACGAGGGCAACGCAGAGCGCGGCCTGCCGACCGTCAACGCCCAAATAGCGCTCACCGAGGCCGGAACCGGTCTCCCGGCGGCCTACCTCGCGGGGACGAGAATCACCAACGCCCGGACGGGGTGCATCGGCGGACTCGCGGCGGCCGAACTCGCGGTAACTCCGGCGGCTCCGGACTCCGGCCTCACGCTCGCGCTCCTCGGCGCGGGCACGCAGGCGCGCTGGCAGGCCCGGGCTATCGCGGACGCGACCGACCTCGAATCGGTGCGCATCTACTCGCCCAGCGACTCGAAGGACGACTGCGTCGCCGACCTCCGCGAGGAACTCGACCTGCCCCCGGACGCAATCGTGACCGCCGACTCTCCAGAAGACGCAGTTAGGGGCGCGAACGTGGTCGTGACCGCGACGACAGCGACCGACCCCGTCTTCCCCGGCGCGGCGCTGGACCCCGGCGCACTCGTCGTCGCGGTCGGAGCCTACACCGCCGAGATGCGGGAGTTGGACGCCGAGACGTTCGAGCGCGCGAGTCGCGTCTTCGCCGACGTGCCAGAGGAGGTCGCAGAAATCGGGGACGCGCTAGAGGCCGACCTCGCGGCGGACGACCTCGTGCCCTTCTCGGCGGTGCTGGAGGGTCGGGCTGGCCGCGACTCCGGCGACGATATCCTCGTGGTCGAGAGCGTCGGAACTGCAGTGTTGGACGCGGCGGCCGCCGAACACGTCTTCGGGGTAGCCGAGGAGAAGGGCGTCGGCATCGAGGTTTCGCTGTAGCTACTTCCCGTCCGATGGACCTGTGGGTCCAGTCTCCGACACCTCTGGTTCCGCGCCCGGCGGCGGCGCTCGGTCGCTCTCGGGCGTCTCGTCCTCGTCGATGACGGTCGCCTTCCACGTCCCACGGGTGAACCACAGCGCGGCCGCGACGGCTCCGAGGACGTTGCCCAGCGCCATCCCGACCCAGATGCCGGTCGCGCCCATGTCCGCGACGAACGCGAGGTAGTAGACCGTCGGCACCCGGCCGACCCAGAGCGCCACCGCCGAGAACGCCATCGCGGTCTTGGTGTTGCCCGCGCCGCGGTACGCCCCGAGCATGACCTGCAGAATCGCCATGAAGGTGAACTCCACCGAGCGAATCCGGAGGTATTCCGCGCCGTGGCGGACCGTCTCGCGGGCGGCGTCGGTGCCGGTGGCCATGAACACCGAGACGATGGGTTCGGGGAACAGCGCCGCGATTACTGCGACCCCGAACATCACGGCCGCGCCGACCTTCGCGGCTATCCACGCGGCGCGCTCGGCCCGGTCGGACTTGCCCGCGCCGAGGTTCTGGCCCACCATCGTGTTGGTCGCCCGGCCGAGACCCATCGCCGGGAGGAAGACCAGCGAGGCGAGGCGGTTGCCCAGTCCGTAGGCCGAGACCACCGGCGGTGCGAACTGGACCACCATCGCGGTCAGCGTTATCATCGCCAGCGCGCTCATCGACTGTTCGAGCGTCGAGGGGACGCCGATGCGCACGATGTCCCAGATGTAGCTCAGGTCCGGAACGAGATACCTCGTCTGCACGTCCGGTCCGACTCTGGCGACGAACAGGACGTAGAACCCGAGGACGCTGGCGACGCCGCGCGAGAGGATGGTCGCCAGCGCCGCGCCCTCGATGCCCATCCCGGAGAGTATCTCGGTTTCGATGCCCAGCGCCGGAACTGGACCGACCCCGAAGATGAGCAGGGGGTCGAGGACGACGTTCATCGCGACCGAGACCACCATCACGCGCATGGGCGTCCTCGTGTCGCCGTACCCGCGCATCAGCGACGTGAACACGAAGAAGCCGAACAGGAACGGGAGACCGAGGAAGAACACCTCCATGTACTGACCCGCGAGCGGGATTATCTGGTCGGTGGTCGCGCCCTGACTCGGCAGCAGTTCGAGCATCGAATCGGTGGCGACGTAGCCGAGCGCGCCCAGTGCGACCGCCAGCAGCGTGACGAACGTCAGAATCTGGCCCGCGACCTTTCCGGCGGAGCCTTCGCTGTCCGCGCCCGTGTACTGTGCGACGAGGATGGACCCCGCGGTCGTGAACCCGCCCGCGATGGAGATGAGCAGGAAGATGAGCGGAAACGCGAGGCTCAGCGCGCCCACCGCGTCGGCCGACAGTCGCCCGAGCCAGAACGTGTCTGCGATGTTGTACGTGACCTGCAGTAACTGGATGACGACGATGGGCCACGCCAGTTTGAACATCGGGCCGAGGAGTCCACCCTCGGTAATCGTATCGTCGGTGCTTGTGGTGTTCATGATACTTCGAAACGAAAGGGGTATTTTTGAAGGTTGCGAGTTGTTCGCTCTACGACCAGTCTCGGACAGCTATCCTACACGTCTGATAAGTAAGGAGAAACGTAAATGGATTGCCGAGATACGGTAACGTATCCCATAATGTAAACTGTCGCACGCTTTCCGTCTCGGACACCGGACAAAACGCACGACGCGGGAGTAGAACCCGAAGTCCGGTCCTACTTGCTCCGATTGTCGCTGCGCCGACTCCGACTGGCAGGGGTGCAAATCCGTCTCCGAATTGCGTCCTACGCTGGGCGAGACCGGGTTCACGCATCGCTCGCCGTTTCGTGAGAGGAAAAGCGGGCGACGTGGGATTTGAACCCACGACCTCTTGGTCCGGAACCAAGCGTTCTGTCCGCTGAACTAGCCGCCCTCAGTACTTCGTACCCCGGTCTCCGACTTAATCGTTGGGAAAGCCCCACATTTCGCCCTGCGTAGTCAGCGAGTTCGTTTAAGAAACTAGCGCGAGTCCATCCGATGGGTTTCCAACGACCGTAAACACTCTCGAAGAACTGTTCGAGCACGAACTGGAAGGCATCTACTGCGCCGAACACGAGATACGGGACGCGCTCGAAAACCTCGAATCACAGGTCGAACACGAAGACATCGAGGAGGCGTTCCGCGACCACCACGAGGAGACGCAGGGCCACATCGACCGCCTCGAAGAAGTAATCGATAGGCTCAGCGAACCCGCCGAAGAGGAAGAGTGCGAAGCGATTCAGGGTATCATCACCGAGCAGGAACACTTCGCCGAGGAGGACCCCGACCAAGCGGTCTTGGACGCGTTCAACCTCCCTGCCGCCCAGAAGGTTGAACACTACGAGATAGCCGCCTACGGGAGCCTCGCCATGCTAGCCGACCGACTCAGGATGGACGAGGCTGGCGATATCTTCCACGAGAACTTGGAGGAAGAAGAGGCCACGCTGGAGAAACTCAAAGACCTCGCGGCGAACTTCGGCTACCGGCAGATAGCCCCGGATTGAATTTCTTCGTCTCTCGCCGTTTGTTGGCCTTGGGCGAATTGAATAACGGCTCCGTTAGCGTTTATTCTTATTTAACTTCGTATTGCTATTGGGATTTTAGCGAGACCGTGACCGGGAATTCTATTCATTTGTCGTTCCGGGTTCTTTCGTGCAGCATTCCTGAAGAGAGACCGACTGCGAGAGCTAAAAGAACAGTCAGTGAGTGAACTATTCCTATCATGGAAGTCTCTCCTGATACACCGAGTGTCAGCATGAGAGACGTGCCTACTGCGATTACGAATTGACCCTCGTTTCTCGACTCTCCACCGTAAAGTAGCCAGTTCCAGACTTCTCGTCTCGATATTACGACGATAAGATTTGCCACTATTATCCCAATACCAAGGGAGAGGTACAGTTTCCCGGTATTGAGTATCGTTGCGATGGACGCCGCTAATCCGATGAGTGTTGATAATATGTAACGAGTAGAGTCTTTCATAGGAAATCAATTGATTCTGTTTGTGATTGTGTCGCCCGAACCTGCAGCCTGCACTACATCAATTACCGCACTCGGGATTAAATTTTCCTCCAAGGTGACCGTCTCCGCGACTATACTGAGTAACTTCACTGGGTCCTTTGTCCCATCCTAGAGCTGCGCACTTCTGTATCTCGGGACCAAAGAAACCGTCGTAGTCTTTCGGCATAAGTGTGTACGCCGATCCCGAAGCCGCTTTGAGAACCCATCCAATAAACGCACTGACTGCCCACGTTTCCGGATTATATTTCGTCGCACTACGTATCAGAGTGAGGACGGCTCCAGTCAACGCGCTCTTTGACCAGTAATCTGCTGGCTCGGAAAGTTCGAAAGTCAGCCCACCGTATTTGTGACCGTATTCTCGATTTTGACAGTAATTGTATTTACAGTCCTTATGAAGTGATCCTCCTGTGTTCTTTGACCGCTCAATAATCACATTTCCTTGGGTACTAACCATCGTACTTACATCTACGCTTTTGACATCAGACGTACTCACGCTAGCATCAGAAGCACTTAGGTACTCTACCCGTCCTTCCTTTTCCCCACTAGTATACACTAGCATGTAGAATGTTTCACCATCTACGGTAACTCTTTCAACTGTACGGTCGGACTCGGATTGGAGTGTCTCTGCTTCGTCAATCGAAGAACCCTCGTTGGCTGTTGCTGTTGCGCTTAAAAAAGGAGCACCAACCGTTAGCAGTCCCGCAGATTTGACGAACTTTCTTCTACTGTTAGATTCCGGGTTTTTCGCATTGCAACCATCGCTTGATAATACTTTAACTAATAAATTTTGACTTTACCATAGTTAAAATAGGAGTAAGAAACTTGAATACATCGGGGGGTATTTTATATATGCCGGTATCTATATTAGAAGACCCTATTATGGTAATTTGTTATTGCAATAATATCGCAAATTATTCGTGGTGGTCGGAAACCTCGCCACCATCCGGGCCGACTGCCTGCCCCTCCGATTTGGTGGCGCGCTCCTCGACGGCGTCGATGACGGCGTCCTTCCACGTCCCGCGGGTGAACCACAGCGCGGCCGCGATGGCCCCGACGACGTGACCGACCGCGACGCGACCCAGATACCGGTCGGGCCGAGTGCGGTCTGGAAGGCGAGCAGGTAGACAACCGGAACGCGGACGAACCAGAGCGTAATCATCGAGAACGCCAGCGCTGTCTTGGTGTTCCCCGCACCGCGATAGGCCCCGACCAGCACTTGGAAGACCCCGATGAAGGCGAACTCGACCGTCCTGATGCGGAGATACTCCGAGGCGAACTCGACCGTCCTCGCCGCATCGCTCGACCCGGTGGCCATGAACACCGAGACGATGGGTTCGGGGAACAGCGCGGCGAGGACCGCCAGCACGAACATCACGCTCGCGCCGACCGTCGCCGCGAGTTTGACCGCCTGCTCGGCGCGGTCGGGGTTGCCCGCGCCGAGGTTCTGGCCCACCATCGTGTTGGTCGCTCGGCCGAGACCGACCGCCGGGAGGAAGACCAGCGAGATGAGTCGGTTACCCAGTCCGTAGGCGGCGATGACCGCCGGTTCGAACGTCACTATCATCACGGTCAGCGTCACCATCGCCAGCGCACCCGCCGACTGCTCGAACGCCGACGGCGTCCCGATGCGGACGATATCTCTGATATATTCGAAGTCGGGCGCGAGGTGCCTGAGATGAACGTCCGGACCCACGTCGGTCCCGAAGAGGATGGCGACGCCGACGAGACCCGCGACCGCACGCGCGACCAGCGTCGCCCACGCCGCACCCTCGATGCCCATCTTGTCGAATGGACCGACACCGAAGATGAGAATCGGGTCGAGAACGACGTTCAGCGCGACGCTGACGGCCATCACGCGCATCGGCGTCCGGGTGTCGCCGTACCCCCGGAGGAGCGCGGAGAACGCCCGGAAGCCGAACATGAGGGGGAGACCGAGGAAGAATATCTTCATGTACTGCTCGGCCAGCGGGACGACCTGTTCGGCGGTGGCGTCGTCGCTGGGGAACACCGACAGCATCGGTCCCGCGCCGTAGTAGCCGACGACACTCAGGAGGACGCCGACGGCGACGACGAACCCCAGCGTCTGGCCCGCGACTTTCCCGGCCGACCCGTCGCTGTCCGCGCCCATGTACTGAGCGACGAGCGTACTCCCCGCGACGCTGAACCCGCCGCCGAACGCGATGAGGAGGAAGATTATCGGGAACGAGAGACTGATCGCGCCGACCGCATCGGCCGAGTAGCGACCCAACCAGAACGCGTCGGCGACGTTGTAGGCGACCTGTAGGAGTTGTGTGACCACGATGGGCCACGCGAGGTGGAAGAGTGGACGCGCTAACCCACCCTCCGTGATACCGTCGGACTGGGTCGATGGCACTGTTCTCCTTCAGAACTTCTTAGGATTTCAATGCTTCGGGTTGAAATTTCAACCGGCTAAGCGGAAAACGAGCGCGTAGAGAGGCGTGAAAATCGCGGCAGTCCCGTTCGCGTCGGGGTGTTCCGTCTGCGTCAGGGCGTCTCGTTCGTTTCGAGTGCGAGGTCGTCGGTCGGGTACGCGGTGCAGGTGAGGACGTACCCCTTCTCGACTTCGTCCTCGCCGAGCGTCTCGTTGTTGCTGTGTTGGACGTACTCGGTTGCGTCGCCGTTCTGAACCTTGCCACCACAGGAGAGACACTGGCCCTGCCGACAGGCGTAGGGCAGGTCCCAGCCTTCGTCCTCACCGGCTTCCAGCAGCGTCTCGTTGTTGGCGACTTCGATGGTCTCGCCCTCGTTGACGTACTCGACGTCGAAGTACTCCACCTCGTCGTCGGAGATGGCGGCGGGGTCGAAACCGGCGTCCTCGTCGTCTTCGCCTTCGAGTTCACCTTCGGCACCACCGCCGACCGCGACCGCGCCGCCACCGCCGCCGATGGAGCGGTTCATCGGTTCGGGGAAGTCGGTTTCCGCCACGGTCTCGGCTCGGCGTTCGAGCACCTCTTGGGAGATATCGTCGGGAGTCCGCCACTCGGTGCCCTCCGAGTAGTGGAGCGCCACCACGATGAGGACGAGCGTTAGCCCGAGTCCCAGACCCAGTACGTCTACCATGGGTGAGGCTACGGAAGGGTGGTTTAACAGCATTGTGATTGCCATCCGACAGCGGGCACACGTTTTTGCCCTCCGCGCGACGAGAGTACGCCGTGACCACCGACATCGTAGTCGTCGTCTACGAGGGGTTCGACGAGATGGACGCCATCGCTCCATACGAAGTGTTTTCGCACGCGAGCGACCGCGGGTGCGACCTCGACGTGAGCGTCCGCACGCTCGACTCGGCCGACCGAGTGACCGCCAGTCACGGTCTCGACGTCGAGGTAGACGGCCGACTCGCCGACGCGGACCCCGATTTCGTGGTCGTCCCCGGCGGCGGGTGGAACGACCGCGCAGATACAAGCGCGTGGGCCGAGGCCCAGCGCGGCGACCTCCCGCGAGCGCTCACAGACCTCCACGAGGACGGGGTCGGACTCGCGGCGGTCTGCACCGGCGGGATGCTTCTCGCGGAGGCAGGGATTCTGGACGACCGTCCTGCGGTCACGCACGCGAGCGCACTGGACGACCTCCGGGAGACCGACGCCGAAGTCGTGGACGCCCGCGTAGTGGACGCCTCCGGTGGCACTCTGTCGAGCGGTGCCACGCCGTCGGACGACGGCGACGTACTGACCGCGGGCGGCGTCACCTCGGGACTCGACCTGTCGCTGTATCTGGTCGGGCGAATCTGCGGCGAAGAGGTCGCCGAGCAGGTAGCGACCGAAATCGAGTACGAACCGCGCGAGGACGTGTACGTCGCCCGCGAGGAGTGAGGCGTCTGCGAAGAGCGTGTCATTCGATTTAGGACGGCCTAAAATCGAAGTTCTTAACCCGGATTAGGCAGACCTAAAAGTCAATGGCAAGAGACGATTCGGTACGGACGACTCGACGCAAGTACCTCACTGTCAGCGGCGCACTGGCGGCCTCCGGAATCCTCGCGGGGTGTACCGGCGGGTCGAGCGACGAGCAGACCACCACGACGACCGAGGAGACGACGACCACGACCGAAGAGACGACGACCACGGAGGAAGCCACCGAGACGACGACCGAGGGCGAGTCCTACACCGTCTCGATGGAACCCGTCGGCGACGTGACGTTCGACTCCGTGCCCCAGACGTGGGTGGCCAACAACGGTAGCTGGGCCGACATGGGCGTCGCGCTCGGCGTCGAACCGCCGAAGGCGCTGTGGCTCACCAGCCGCTATCACACCAAGTACTACGACGCCATCGACGGCGTCTCCGTGGACAAGAGCGACATGGTGAGCCTGTATCAGGACGGAGTGAGCAAGGAACTGTTCTACGAACTCGACGCCGACGTTCACGTCATCGACCCCAACTTCCTGATGAACCGGTTCAAGGGCTGGAAGCAGGCCGACATCGACGAGGTCAGCCAGAACATCGCGCCCTTCTTCGGTAACAGCATCTTCTCGCGCGGCTACGGTTGGCACGAGAACTACCGCTACTACACACTCTACGAGGCGTTCGGAAAGCTCGCGGAGCTGTTCCAGCGCACCGACCGCTACGAGGCGTTCAGCACGCTCCACGACGAGTTCCAGACGAAGTCTCGGAGGTCGTTCCGCCGAAGAACGAGCGCCCGGCCGTCGCCGTCCTGTGGGCCGGCGGCGACGAACCCGAGAGCTTCCTCCCCTACATCATCAGCGAAGGGACGAGTTTCAAGCAGTGGCGCGACCTGAAGGTCCGCGACGCGCTCGCCGAGACCGACGTCAAGGACTTCCACAGCAACCGCGGCGAAATCGACTACGAGACCCTACTGGAGGTGGACCCCGACGTGCTCCTGCTCCGCGGACAGGAGGGCAAGACCGCCAAGCAGTTCCAGGACACGGTCGTCTCGTTCATGAAGGACCACGACGTCGCGAGCAGTCTGACCGCCGTCAAGAACGGTGACGTCTACCGCGGCGGGTCGCTGTATCAGGGTCCCATCACGAACCTCGTCCTCACCGAACGCGCCGCCAAACAGGTCTACGACGCCGAGGGTCAACTGTTCGACCGCCAGCGCGTCGCCGACATCGTGAACGGCGACTTCTGACCGGTGGCCCGACTCGCGCCGTCGAGTCGTTCCGGTAGCTCACGGTCACGCGCGAACAATTTTGGCTTCTCGACCCTCGACGCCTACATCGAGCGGTACGAGTTCGACGGCCGACCGTTCGTCGAGAAGCACCCGGTGCTAGAGTCGGTCGTCGGATAGTCCGCTCTCTTCGTTCTCCGGTCTAAATCGCGACCCGCGTCACCACCACCGCTCGCTCGACCCGTCGGTGGATTCTGGCCGGACGCCCCACAGCGCGGCGGAGTGGAGTTCGGTCGGGCCGAACGCCTCGAAATCACCCTGACCGCACATGTCCCACCACTGTTCTTTCAGTCGGTTCCAGTAGACGCCATTGAAGTTGAACTCGGTACAGTACCAGTCTCCGCGAGTGTCGAGGACGAAGTCGACGCCCCACGTCGCCTCGTCGAACTCCGCGGCGATTCGCTCGGCGTACCGGCGCGGCGTCTCGAACGACACGTCGTGGCGGAGTGGTTCGAGGTAGTCGTACCGGCCTGCACAGACCATCGAGTCGACGACGGAGTTGTCCGCACCGTTACCTCTGGTCTCGCACGGCGTCCGGCCGATTACCTCGCCGCCGTCCACGAAGAACCGGACCGAGGGGTGACACGAGTGAGTCGGAACCCGGCAGAAATCGAGGTCAAGCTACTCCCGGACGACGAGACCGCCGCCGTGGGGCCAGCCCTGCTCGTCGTTCTGATTCAGGAGTGACTCGACTGTCCGGTCCACGGTCTCGGAGTTGGGACGCGAGACGAACGACCCCTCGCGCAGTCGGACCGTCGCGGCCTTGAACTGCGTTCGGACGAACGCGCGGTGGAGGTCGTTGTCGTCCATGAACGCCAGAATGGCGTCGGTGTCCCACCGATAGCCGTCGTCGGTCGGTTCGAGGGCCACGAACGTCGTCCGGGGGACCGGCACGTCGAGCGACCGGAGGCGCGACCAGTAGTAGTCGACCCGTCCGCGCTCGTCCGTGAAGTCGCTGAAGAAGAGGGAGACGGGCGACGGCATACTCCTCCCGTTCGCGTCGGTCGCCTATCAAGTTGGCGCAGGTGTGAGTGTCGGTCACATCGCTGGGACTGCGCCGCCAAACGGAACGGAAAATGACACGCAGAGCAGCGGAACTCTGTCTGCTGTCGTTACTTCTCCCGGCGCGCGACCTCGTGCCGACCGAATCCGTACCGCAGTCGGTTCGCCAGACGCCGGGAGAACCGCCCGTCCTCGCGCACCCGAGAGCCGAACCGCTCGCCGAGCGCCTGATAGATGAGCGGCACCGGGACCTCCTGCTCCAGCGCCTCCTGTACGGTCCACGTGCCCGTCGAACCACCGGCCACGTAGTCGTCCACGTCCCCGAGGTCGGTGCCCTCCTCGCGGAAGGCCTCCTCGCAGAGTTCCAGCAGCCACGACCGGATGACCGCGCCGTTGTTCCACGTCCGGGCGACCGCTTCGAGGTCGAGGTCGTACCGGCCCTCCGCGAGCAACTCGAAGCCCTCGCCGTAGGCCTGCATGAGCGCGTACTCGACGCCGTTGTGGACCATCTTGACGTAGTGACCCGACCCCGCGGGACCCATGCGGTCGTGGCCCGCGGGTCCGGTCGCCACCGCGTCGAAGACCGGGACCATCTCCCCGTAGGCCCACTCCGGGCCGCCGACCATCAGCGAGAAGCCGAGTTCGGCCCCGGCGGGACCGCCGGAGGTGCCGCAGTCGAGGTACGCCGCCGGGGTCTCCTCGGCCCGGCGCGTCGAGTCCTCGAAGTGGGAGTTGCCGCCGTCCACCACGACGTCCTCGTCGGTCAGGTAGGGTTCGAGGTCGTCGAGCGCGGCGTCCACGGGTTCGCCCGCTGGCACCATCAGCCAGATGCGCTTCTCGTCGCCGAGTCGCTCGGCGAGGTCCACCACGGAGTCGGCGGGGGTCGCGCCCGCCTCGGCGGCCGACGCCACCGCCTCCTCGTCCAAGTCGAAGGCCACCACGTCGTGGCCAGCGTCGAGTACTCGGTCCACGACGATGCGGCCCATCCGGCCCAGTCCGATGACGCCCAGTTGCATGGGAGAGGGTGCGGGGAGGGTGCAGGTAGGGGTTGCGGTTCTGCTCCACGCCGAACGACTACCTTTCGAGAATGGAACGACGAGGCGATGCTACTACGCTACCAGCCAAACGCAGTTAGCAGAATATAGTCTCGAGCGAGGCGACCCTGTTAACCGCCATACGAAGACGATTCGGTAGCCGCCCTTCGCCGTGACCGGGAACGAACTAATTCACATAATATTTTCAACCTCTCGGTCTGAATCTAGGAGAGAGATGACTCTCTCGTCTGTTCCTCGTGTACGAAGGAATCGGAGTGAACCATGAAACGGCGGTCCGTCCTCGGACTCGCAGTGACGGCCGGTGTCGTCGGTAGTACCGGGTGTACCCGATTTATACCTCGCAGTCAGCAGTACCGACTCTGGTTCGTTCGCATCCACAACGGAACAGCTAGCGAACAACGAGTCGATATCCGCGTCCTTCGCGACGGCGAGGTGGTATTCGAGCGCGACTACGAGAACATTCCGAGTTTCCAAGACAGCCAGAACGAAGAAGCATCGTTCGCGGCGATGGACAGTGCCCGATTAGTCGAAGACGAGTGGGACATACAGAAAGGAACCTACACCATCGAATACCGAACTGCTGGACAGGAATCGTTCGTGTCGGTTGATGTCGGCGGTATCGACGAGTTCGAGGCGGAGGACATCGGAGTCAAGATGCAACTTTACGGTGGGAAGCGAGCGACCGTGGCGTTCGGCGTGCTCGAATTCGATTCGAATGGACAGGCGGCGCAGTTCGTCAGTACGGTTACGAACCAGAGCGAGGACTGATATTTTGCCCCACGAAGGTCGTCGTCGGACGAGATATCGCACTGAGCGACCCACACACAGACGAGAACCTTTATCACTACCCGTCCACTCCGTTTTCGTATGAGGCTGACTGCGTCGGTAGTACGTTGAACTGTCCAGCGCAGCGGCGCGTCTTTCTGATTGGACTACTCCCCCGACAGAGTCAGCTATACCCACACCATGACTGACGTTCCCGACAGCTACGACCCCGAGCGAGTCGAACCGAAGTGGCAGGAAGAGTGGCGCGGTTCCGAGATTTACAACCCCGACGGCGAACCCGACTACGTCGTGGACACGCCGCCGCCGTACCCGACCGGACAGCTCCACCTCGGCCACGCGCTCGGGTGGAGTTACATGGACTTCGCGGCCCGGTTTCACCGACTCATCGGCGACGAGGTGCTGTTCCCGCAGGGCTGGGACTGTCACGGCCTGCCGACCGAAGTGAAGGTCGAGGAGGAGGAGGACATCCACCGGACCGACGTCCCCCGCGAGGAGTTCCGGGACCTCTGCGTCGAGTACACCGAGGACCGCATCGACGGGATGAAGGAGACGATGCAGTCGCTGGGGTTCTCGCAGGACTGGTCGGCCGAGTACCGGACGATGGACGCCGACTACTGGGAGAAGACCCAGCGCTCGTTCGTCGAGATGGCCCACGGCGACGAGGAGGAGAGTTACGTCTACCGCGACGAACACCCCGTCAACTGGTGTCCGCGCTGTGAGACCGCCATCGCCGACGCCGAGGTCGAGAACATCGACCGCGAGGGGACACTCCACTACGTCACGTTCCCCGGCGTGGACAACGACGACATCGAAATCGCGACCACCCGACCGGAACTGCTGGCGGCCTGCGTCGGCATGGCCGTGGACCCCGACGACGAGCGCTACGAGGGTCGCATCGGCGACACCTTCGAGGTCCCCCTGTTCGGACAGGAGGTCGAACTCGTCGCCGACGACGACGTGGACGGCGACTTCGGGACCGGCGCGGTGATGATATGCACGTTCGGCGACAAGCAGGACGTTGACTGGTGGGCCGAACACGACCTCGACCTCCGCTCGGTCTTCACCGAGGACGGCCGCCTCAACGAACTCGCGGGCGAGTACGAGGGCCTGACCATCGAGGAGGCAAAGGCGCTCATCGCCGACGACCTCGACGAAGCGGGCTACCTCGAAGACACGGAACCCACCGACCAGTCGGTCGGCGCGTGCTGGCGGTGTGACACGCCCATCGAAATCCTGAGCAAGGAACAGTGGTTCGTGGAGGTCCGGCAGGACGAGATTCTGGAGAAGGCCCAGCAGGTCGAGTGGATTCCCGAGCACATGTACGACCGCCTCGAAGACTGGACCGAGGGGATGGAGTGGGACTGGGTCATCTCCCGCCAGCGCGTGTTCGCCACGCCCATCCCGGCGTGGTTCTGCCGCGAGTGCGGCCACGCCCACGTCGCGGACGTGTCGGAACTCCCGCTGGACCCGACCGAGACCGACCCCGCGGTCGATTCGTGCCCCGAGTGCGGTGCGGACGACTGGGAGGGCGAGACCGACGTGATGGACACGTGGATGGACTCGTCCATCTCGCCGATGCACGTTCAGGGTTGGCCGGACGAGGAGTTCACCCCGACGACGCTCCGCGAGCAGGGTCACGACATCATCCGGACGTGGGCGTTCTACACCCTCCTGCGGGTCACGGCGCTCGAAGACGAGATTCCGTGGGAGGAGTCGCTGGTCAACGGGATGGTGTTCGGCGACGACGGCCACAAGATGAGCAAGTCCCGGGGTAACGCGGTCGGCCCCGAGGAGGCCATCGAGGAGTACAGCGCCGACTCGGTCCGGCAGGCCCTCGCGCTCGGCGGCCAACCCGGCAGCGACATCCAGTTCCAGTGGAAGGAGGTCAAGTCGGCCTCCCGGTTCCTCACCAAGTTCTGGAACATCTTCCAGTTCTCGGCCGAACACTTCGACGAGGAGACGCCCGACATCGCGGCCCCGGCGTACCGCGACGCCGACGAGTGGATTCTGTCGAAACTCTCCCGAACCGCCGAGGACGTCGAGGCCGACATGGAGGCCTACCGTTTCGACGCGGCGCTCCGCAAACTGCGGGAGTTCGTCTGGAACGACCTCGCCGACGACTACCTCGAACTCGTCAAGGGTCGCCTCTACGAGGGCCGACCCGGCGAGCGCGACGCCGCCCGCCACGCGCTCTACACCGCGGTCTCGGCGTCGATACGGATGCTCGCACCGTTCTCGCCCCACTTCGCCGACGAGGTGTATCACCACCTCCCCGGCACCGAGGGGAGCGTCCACACCGCGGACTGGCCCGCGGTCGAGTTCGCCGACGAGGAGGCCGAGCGCAGGGGCGACCTCATCGCGGAGGTCGCCAGCGAGATTCGGGCGTGGAAGTCCGACGCGGGGATGGCGCTCAACGCCGACCTCGACCGCGTCGAGGTGTACTCCGAGCAGGGTCGCGGGTGGGACACCTACGACCTGTCCGAAGCGGTCAGCGCGCCGGTCTACCCCGAGGAGGGGCAACCGAACGTCGAACTCGTCCCGGTGGGCGTGGACCCCGACCACAGCGTCATCGGACCGCAGTTCCGCGACGAGGCCGGGCAGGTCGTCGCCGCGCTGGAGTCGGCGGACTTCACCCAACTCGAGAACCAGAAGAAAATCGAGGGCGAAATCACGCTGACGGTGAACGGCGAAGAGGTCACCATCGACGGTGACGCCGTGGAAATCGAGAAAGAGTACCGCGCCGAGAGCGGCGAAGAGGTCGAAGTGCTGGAGACCGAGCAGGCGACCGTGCTGGTCTTCGCTTGAGATAGTTCGACTCACCGACCTCCCGGTCCGTTACCGGTCTCCGTGTTCGTTCGAGAGTGTACTCCCGAACCCGTAGCAGAACACGCTCACCGAGTCGTGAAACGACGTTCTCTCTGCGGGCGCGTGCCGTCGCGGTCGTTCGAACCACTGCCGTTTTCACCTCGACGCGCCAAGCGAAACTAACCCATGGACCAGCGAATTCACGACCACGCGGAGGTTCTCGTTGACTGGAGCGCCCGAATCGAGGACGGCGACGACGTAGTGTTGCGCGTGGACGAAGGTGCGCACGACCTCGCGGTCGCCGTCGCCGAGAAACTCGGCGAACGCGGCGCGAACGTCCTCCCCGTCTACGGTTCCGACGAGGTGGAGTCGGCGTTCGTCCGAGGCCACGACGGCGACTTCGACCAAGACCCGGACTTCGAGGTGGCGATGCTCGAACGCGCGGACGCGGTGCTGTCGCTGCGGGGCCAGCACAACACCGCCGCGAAAGCCGCCGTGTCGGGCGAGAAGCGCTCGGCCTACAAGAAGTCCCGAACCGCAATCAAGACCCGCCAGATGGACACCGACTGGGTCTCGACGCTGCACCCGACGCGCGCTCACGCCCAGAACGCGGGCATGGGCTACGAGGAGTACAAGGACTTCGTGTACGACGCCATCCTCCGGGACTGGGAGAGCCTCGCCGACGAGATGGCGAACCTCAAGGACCTGCTCGACGAGGGGAGCGAAGTCCGACTCGTCAAGGAGGACACCGACCTCACGATGTCCATCGAGGACCGCACCGCGGTCAACAGCGCCGCGTCGGTCGCGTACGACTCGCACAACCTCCCGAGCGGCGAGGTGTTCACCGCGCCGGAGGCCACCGAGGGCGAGGTGTACTTCGACGTGCCGATGACCCACGACGGCGTCCGAATCCGCGACGTTCGCCTCGCCTTCGAGGACGGCGAGGTCGTGGACTGGTCGGCCGAAGTCGGCGAAGCGGCCCTCGAAGACATCCTCACGACCGACGAGGGTGCCAAGCGCCTCGGCGAACTCGGCATCGGGATGAACCGCGGCATCGACCGCTTCACCGACAGCATCCTCTTCGACGAGAAGATGGGCGACACGGTCCACCTCGCGGTCGGCCGCGCGTACTCCTCGTGCCTGCCGGAGGGCGAGGAGGGCAACCAGAGCGCGGTCCACGTGGACATGATTACCGACGTGAGCGAGGACTCTCGGATGGAAATCGACGGCGAAGTCGTCCAGCGCAACGGCACGTTCCGGTGGGAAGACGGCTTCGAGGGCTGAGCGTCCGCCTTTTGGTGCAGATTTTACGAGTGAGCGAGGCGAGCGGCGAAGCCGTGAGCAGAGCGACCGAGATAAAAGGTGCGCGCAGGTCGTCCAGCGCAACGGCACGTTCCGGTGGGAAGACGGCTTCGAGGAGAGCGAGGCCTGAGCGGAGCGAAGGCCTCGAACCGAAGCGGGGAGCGAAGCGACCCGCGGAGGAGTAGGGCGGTCTTTTTCGTCGACGTTTTTGCGAGGAACGTCGCCGGAGGCGACGCGACGAGGAAAAAGGTCGGACGCGGACGTTCCAGTGGGAAGACGGCTTCGAGGGCTGAGCGTCCGCCTTTTGGTGCAGATTTTACGAGTGAGCGAGGCCTGAGCGGAGCGAAGGCCTCGAACCGAAGCGGGGAGCGAAGCGACCCGCGGAGGAGTAGGGCGCTCTTCGTCTGTCGTTCCGAGGCGACCGCCCGGTGGTTCCGAAACGACTCTGAGAACGGCCCAGATAGGATTCACTCACCGTCCTTAATTATTTATGGCATCATACCGTTATGATTGTTGGATTCCGACAATGGATTACGATAGACGCACATTTATCAAAGCCGTAGCGGCCGCGGGACTGACCGTCAGCGCAGTTCGACCCGTCGCCGCCGGAAGCGACACTCGCTACGTGGTCAACACCGACGGAAGCGGTGTCCAATCGCACGTCGAAGACGCTGGCTACAGCATCCAGCACGAACTCGGTGGGAACGTCCTCCTCGTGACCGGTTCCAGCGAGAATCGGACCGCCCTCGAAGACGTCAACGGCGTCGGCGCGGTCGCCCGCGACGTGAGCATCGAGTTCGAGAAACCCGAGAAGGAGGCCGACGAGACGACCGACGAGGACTACTACTCGCTCCAGTGGGACAAGCAGGTCACGGACGTGTCCGCGGCCCACGACACCGCCACCGGTGACGGCACACGCCTCGCCATCATCGACACCGGTATCGACGTGGACCACCCCGACCTGCAAGCTAACGTCGACGCCGACGCGGGCCGACTGTTCAAGTTCGGCGACGTGAGCCACGACACGACCGACGTGTACGGCCACGGTAGCCACGTCGCGGGTATCGCCGCCGCGAGCGACGACGGGACCACGGGCGTCGTCGGCACCGCGCCCGACGCCGAACTCGTCTCGCTCCGCGTGTTCTACTACTACGACTACGACGGCGACGGCGAGACGGAACTGTACACCACGGTCGGGGACATCTTCACCGCCATCGACCACGCCGCGTCCATCGACGCCGACGCGGCGAACATGAGCATCGGGACGCCACCGCTCCCGCCCGAGGTCAACGCCGGGGGCATCCGAGGGGCCTACGAGCGCGTGATTCGGAGCGCGACCCAGCGCGGCACGGTCGTCGTCGCCAGCGCCGGGAACAGCGACGCCAACCTCCAGCAGGGCGGCTACTTCACCACGCCGAACAGCGTCTCGGGCGCGATGAGCATCTCGGCCACCGGGCCGAACGACGAGCGCGTCTTCTACTCGAACTACGGCACCGACGAAATCGACGTGGGCGCGCCCGGCGGAGGGTACGAGACCCTCGAAAAGACGCTCGCCAGCGACACCGAGTGGCCGTATCCGACCAACCTCGTACTCTCGTCGGTCCCGCCGGAGATATACGGCGCGAACTACGCCTACTTCGCGGGCACCTCGATGGCCGCCCCGCAGGTTACCGGGACGGTCGGTCTCGTGCGGAGCATCGACCCCGACGCCCCGACCGAGGCGGTCGAGCAAGCTATTCGCTCGGGCGCGGAGGGCGTGGACGGCCAGAGCAGCGCCGACCTCGGCGCGGGCCGCCTCAACGCCGACAAGGCGCTCGACGCCAACAACATCAACTGACGCGACTGGGACCCGACCGGACTCCGAGTCGATACCTTCTTTCGTAGCACCCAACCGCGTCCAACGTTTGCCGTCCAATATGGAACCGGAAGCCGAGTCTGCGTGGGACTTGGACGCCGTCCTCGTCGGTGCGGGCGTCGACGCCGCGATTGCAGTCGTCGCCGCGACGCTGGCGCTCCCCGAACGAGTACGCTGGCCCGCCTTCGCCGGAGTCCTCGCGGGTGGACTCCTCGGCGGTTATCTCGCCGGGCGACTCGCCGCCGGGTCGTGGCGACGCCGCCCCCGTCACGGCCTGCTCGCCGGCGTCGTCGGCGGCGCGGCGTTCGCGCTCGCGGTCCGGTGGTCGTTCGAACCGGGCACGCCGCCCGGCGCGCTCCGGCCCGCGAACTACCTGTTGGCGACCGCCGCGGGGTGGTTCCCGTCGGGGTTCACCGCGCGTTACGACGCCCTCATCGGGGTCGCGGCCGCGCTGGCGTTCGGAGTCCTGTACGCCGTCGAGGGCGCGCTCGCGGCCGGGGCCGCACCCGGCGACGAGTCGGGCATCGTCGCGGTTCGCGAGTGACTACTCCGACTCCCACCACTCACTCCTGCGGTCGTCGTACGTCGCGTTCCGGAAGGGCGCGGGCCAGTCGGAGTCGTTCTCGAACCCGAAGCCGTAGCCCAGCCAGTAGCCGACGTGCCAGCCCACGGCCTCGGTGTCGATGTCGCTGAGCGTGATTCGGAGGCTATCGTAGCGTTCGAGCGCGCCGTCGCTGTCCGGGTCGACGCCGCGGACTCGACCGCAGGACCCGGTGTCGCCGTTCCGACAGGGGAGGTCGTCGGCGAACGTCACGACCACCTCCGCGTCGCTCCGGTTCGTCACGAACTCGAACGACACGTCCTCGGGGACGGTTCCGTTGGCTCCCCGGGCGTAGTAGTCGAGGGCGTGGCGGACCTGTTCGCGGACCGCTGCGGGGTCGTCGGTGGCGTTCGCGTCGAGGTACACCGTGAAGTTGGCGTCGCTCCACGGGAGTCGTCGCTCGGTGGCGTTCGGCCGCGGCAGCGACGTCAGCGGCGACGACGGAGCCATGACCGACTCTGGCCCGGCCGAGTGGTTCAGCCCCAGCGTGTGCCCGAGTTCGTGTTTTAGGATGAGTCGCGTCGATTCGTTGGAGTAGGACCCGACGACCTCGATGGATATCGGCCGGGAGACCTGCCCGCGGTGGTTCACGTAGGGAGCGCACCCGGCCGGGTCGGTGACGTTGGCGCACCCCTCTATGTTCTCGACGAACTCGACCACGATGTCGGGACTCGAAGCGTTCGGTTCTAGTCGGTAGTCGATAGAGAATCCGGCGAAGCGCGTGCTGTTGTTCGCCCAGAAGTCGAGGGCGTCGGACACGAGCGGTCGGAAGTTCCGCGATTCGTTCGCAGCGTTGTCGATAGCTACCGTCAACTCCCTCTCCCCCCACGGATTCGGCCGGTCCGGCGCTTCTTCGGACGTGAGCGCCCGTTGGTCGGCGAACCCCCGGTTTCCGCCCCGTTGTCGGGTGCCTCGGTCGCGCACCCGGCAAGCACGAGGAGGGCAGCGACGAACAGTGTTCGCCACATCAGCAACCACGACAACGGTATCACGTATCAAACTTGGCGTGGGTTTCGACCTGCCAGAATTCGCAGCAGGGGACTAGGACGCGGACTCGATTTCTAAGGCGTCCCGATGGAGACTGAAGGGGCGGCTTAACCGGACCCGCGTTCTCGGTGAGCCATCCCGTTCCGTCTGTCGGTGGCCGAGATGGTCATCCCGGGCGAGTAGACGTCCCAATGCTCAGACGGTGCCGCCCCGACCCCGGTCAGGGTTCGGGGTCGAAGAACTCGGCCAACTCCGCGCCGAACTCCGCGGCGAGTTCGCCGACCGCCTCGCCGACGAGCAGGTCGTAGCCGTTCGCTAGTGCCGACTCGACGTGGACCCCCAGCGCCACGCCGAAGAGGGCGTCGCTCTCCAGAAACGCCGCGGCCGTCTCGAACTCCCGTTCGCGCTCCACGACGTAGCGGTCGCCGTCGATGAACGGCCCGTACGGCGGTCCGGACCCCGCGGCCGTCCCACTGCCTCCGGAGTCGTCGGAACCGTCGGCGTACTTCCCGTAGAACCCCTCGGCGTGCTGGCGGACGTGGACCGGCGGCCCCTCGTGGCGCTCGACCGCCGGGCGCTCGGCCACCGCCAACTCGACGAAGAGGACCGCCGACTCGTCGGCGAACGTCGCGGCCCGGAGCGCGTCGAACCCCCGGCGGTCCAACTCCTTGCGCACACCGGACACCGACTTCCGGAGTTGGGGGTACAACTGGTCTTCGACCACGTCGGGCGCGTCGAACCGGAGCGCGACCGGGGTCGTCCCCCGCTTCCGGACGTGGTCGCGCACCTCGTCCGCGGAGAGGGGGTCGGTCGGGTCCGGGAAGAACAGGTCCTCGCGGGGGCGCTCCAGCAGCTCGCGGGCGTAGTGCTGGAGGCGCGCGACGTTCTCGGGGGCGCAGACCGCCGCCACGTTGCGCTCGGGGTCGGTCGGGTCGATGACCACCAGCGGGTCGTCGAACTCCGCCTGCCCGTGGTCCTCGGGGTCGAACCGGACCGGCGGGTGCCAGTCCTCGGCGGCCGCCTCGACCGTCTCCCGGAACCCGCCGTATTCGAGGACCAGCAGTTCGGTCAGGTAGCCCGAGAACCCCCGCGTGCGGAGGTCGCTCCCGTAGGCCCCGATTCCCTTGAGGAACTGCTTGAACAGGCGCACCTCCCCGGCGAGGTCCGCGTCGATGCGCTCGTCGAGGTACTCGTTGTGGAACGGCGTCCGGTCCACCGCCGACCGGATGTCGGTCGCCGAGTCGAGACGGTAACAGGGGACGAGGTCCACGTCGAAGCCGTCGTACTCGCCGGTCACGTAGGGATGTTCGGCGTACTCCTCGCGGCCCTCCGGCAGGACGGCGTGGCCCACCCTGAGACCGTAGGACTCCAACTCCTCGCGGTCCGCGTCGGCGGGGAACCGGACGAACAGGTCGATGTCGCGGTCGCCGCTTATCCACGTTCCGCGGGCGGTGCTCCCGACCTGAATCACGTCGCCCGACACCGGGAGGTCCGCGATGGCCTCCTCGGCGCGCTCGGTCAGCGCCGCCACGGCCTCGCGCATCCGCTGGCGCTCGCGCTCGCCGGGGTCGATTCGGTCGCCCACCGCGGCGACCACCGCCTCGAAGTCGTCGTCCTCGCCGGTCATACCCGTGGATTCTCGGCCCTCGGTCGAAAACGTGTCGTCTCGTCACGCCGGGTCTCCGCGGTGGGTGAACCGGGGTTCTACGCCGTGTGAACGCATCACGGCGTCAGGGCGAAAGCGAAAGCCCTATCAAATAACTCCCGCATATGCACGAATGCAGCAGGAAGCCGTCGTAGCTCAGTTGGTAGAGCGCCACGCTGTTAACGTGGTGGTCCCAGGTTCGAGTCCTGGCGACGGCGCTACTTTCTCGCGGCGAACAACGACGACGAGTGGAGTCTCGTCCCCGGACGCAGGACGCGCCGGTTGGATTCCCGGGGATGTCGTCGTCACAAACCGAAGTGGTTTAAAGAATCGACGCGTTACCTGCAACCGAAGGGCCCGTAGCTAAGTCTGGTAAAGCACCCGGCTCATATTGGCGGCTGGGACATCCAGCGTCATGGGACACCGGGCGATTCCTTGGTTCGAATCCGAGCGGGCCCACTTTCTGCCGACGCAACTCGCGAGCGCCGCGTAGCGTGCGAGACACACGGCGAAAATCACTCGTCGGGCGTCTCGACGCCGGTGAACTCGAAGCGCGCCCCGCCCGACTCGCCCTCGGTGATTTCGCAGTCCCAGTCGTGGGCGTCTACCAACTGTTCGACCACCGCGAGACCGAACCCGACACCGACGTTGCTGGTCGAGTAACCCGGTTCGAACACCGACTCGCGCTCGTCCTCGGGGATGCCCGGCCCGTCGTCCTCGACGTAGAAGCCGTCCGGTAGACTCCCGACTCGGACCGTCGCGTCTGGTCCGCCGTGTTCGGCCGCGTTCCGGAAGAGGTTCTCCAGCAGTTGGCGCAGGCGCGAGGGGTCGGCCCGAATCTCGCGGTCGGTCTCGACCGAGAGCGCCCCGTCGGGGTCGAGGTCCGCCCACCACTCGCGGGCCGCCTCGCCGAGGTTCAGCGGTTCGGTCGTGTCCACCGACCCGCCGCGGCGCGTGACCACGAGCAGGGTGTCTATCATCTCCTCGATGCGGTCCAAGGCGCGCTCGACCTCCCGGAACGCCGACGCGTCGGCGTCCTCGCCGAGCGCGTTCTCGACGCCCGTGTCGAGGTAAATCTGGGCTATCTCCAGCGGGTTGCGGAGTTCGTGGGCGAGCATGCTGGCGAAGGCGTCGAGTCGCTCGTTCTGCGCTTCGAGTTCGCGCTCGTGTTCCCGGCGCTCGCGCTCTCGCTCGACGCGGTCCAGCGCGGCTTCCGTCGTGGCCGCCAGCAGGTCGGCGAGTTCCCTGTCGTCGGCGTCGAACGCGCCGACTTCCTCGGAGACGACCGCGAGGACGCCGTGGTCGCCGAGCGGAATCCAGATACCGCTCCGGAGCGGCGTGTCGTCGCGGTACGTCAGGTCGGTCTCGGCCACGTCGTCGAACGTGACGGTCTCGCCATCGGCGAACGCGCGCCACGTGATTGACTCGTCGCCCGGACCGAACGTCGGGAGGTCGCCGAACATGTCGGCGACGTGGTCCGAGACCGCACACGGGGCCAGTTCCGACGCCTCGTCGTCGTACAGGTAGATTCCGGCACCCCGAATGCCCAAGACGTCGGTGGTGGTCTGGAGGACCGCCTCGCAGACCTCGTCGGCGGTCTCGAGTCCGAGGAGTTCCCGACTCGACTCGTGGAGCGCGGTCAGCGTCTGCTCGAACCGCACGCGCTCGGTGATGTCGCGCACGACGCCGGTCCGGGCGAACGCCTCGTCGTCGTACCGATACGGACCGAACCGGGTCTCGACCGGGACGGTGCCGCCGTCCTTCGTCCGGAGTTCGAGTTCGAGCGTCGCGCTCCCCATCTCGTCGGTGACCGCGTCGGTCATCTCGGCGGCCTCCTCGTTGATTCGCTCGCTGTGAACGACCGACGCGTGTTCGCCGAGAATCTCCTCCCGGTCGTAGTTAATCATCTCGCAGAAGGCGTCGTTGACCATCACGAACCGCTCGTCGGAGTCGAGGGCGTACACGCCGTCGCCGACCGTCTCCACGATGGTCTCGTAGCGTTCGAGTTCGCGCTCGCGCTCCTTGCGCTCGGTCACGTTCCGAAGCACGCCGATTCGCTCGTAGTCGGCGTCCGACCCGTCGTCGGTCGGCCTGACCACGAACGTCACCTCGACGTGAACCGTGTCGCCGTCGGCGGTCTTCAGGTCGTGTTCGACGGTCGCCGCGGACCGCTCCCCGGCGACGAGTTCCCGGTGTCGCTGCTCGACCTCTCGCTCGATTTCGTCGTCGTAGAATATCGACGGCGAGACCTCCCGGAGTTCGTCGAATTCGTAGCCGGTTATCTCCTCGAACGCGGAGTTGACCATCGAGAACGTCCCGTCGGGACCGACGACGTAGATACCGTCGTCCACCGTCTCCACGATGGTCTCGTAGCGTTCGAGTTCGCGTTCGCGCTCCTTGCGCTCGGTCACGTCTCGGAAGTACACCGACAGGCCGGTCTCCGAGGGGTAGGCCCGCACCTCGAACCACGTGGAGAGCGGCGAGTAGTACTCCACGAACGAGACCGGTTCCTGCGTCTCCATGGCTCGCTCGTACTGGCGCTGAAACGTCGTTCCCACGGCCTCCGAGAACACGTCCCAGACGTTCTCGCCGACCAGTTCCGCCTCGCTCTGGAGGAGCAGTTGCTCGGCTTCGTCGTTGACGTAGGTGACGTTCCAGTCGGTGTCCAGCGCGAAGAACGCGTCGGTGATGCGGGTGAACACCTCCGAGAGTTCTGTTTCGAGTTCGTCACGGCGCTGTTCGAGTTCGTACTGGCTCTCTTTGAGTTCGGTGATGTCCTCGGCCGCGCTGACGACTCGCTCGACGTCGCCGTCCTCGCGCACCGGGGCCGCGCTGACCGAGAGGTGGACTCGCTTGCCGGACGGTTGCTCCACGATGACCTCCTCGTTACAGACGGGGTCGCCGGTCTCGAAGGCGTGGCTGACGGGGTACTCGTCCTTCGACAGTCGGTTGCCCTCCGTGTCGTAGACCGTCCACTCCTCGGCGTCGCCCTCCGCGTCGTAGGGGAGTTTGTCGTCCCCGACGCCGACCAGTTCGGCCGCTCGCTCGTTCGCCCGCAACAGTTCGCCGTCGGCGTCCCGCACGGCTAACGCCGTCGGACTCGTGTCGAATATCTCCGCGACCAGCGCCTCCTCCTCGCGGAGTCGCTCGCCCGACGCGTCCGTGTCGGGCGCTTCGCGGACGAACCCCGTGAACAGCGACCGGCCGTCGCTCTCGTGAGTGAACCCCGAGACGGAGAGTCGCGTCTCGGTCCCGTCGGCGGTCAGCAACGTCACCTCGTAGTTCTCGTCGTCGAGCGGCGTCCCGCTCTCGCCGCCGACGTGGCGCTCGAACCAACTGGCGTATCGCTCCCGGAGGCGTTCGGGGACGAACTCGACGAACCGCTCGCCCCGCATCTCCGCCGGGTCGTAGCCGAGGAGGTCCTCGACTGCCGGGTTCGCGTAGACGATGGTCCCGTCGGCGTCGGCGGTGAGAACCGCGTCGGTCGCCGCCGCGACCATCCCGTCGAAGAAGCCCTCGTCGAACCCCGACGGCGCTTCCGGCGGTCGTTCGCTGTCTCCATCGGGACTCTCTTCGGCTTCCATTGATGGGTGTACGGACTAGTGGATGAATAGTGTGGCGCTCGCCGGGGTTCGCGGGTGACTCCTCGCACGAGTATCTACACCCGGTCGTTTCGACTTCTGGTCGTACGGAAACCGATGGCTCGTCTCGGGCGTCGGTTTCGCCGGATTCCTCGAAGGTCGAACGAGCGACTCGACTCGTGCCCGGCGTTGCGGACCGAGAACGTCGCGACCTACACCGACGCCAGACGGGCGATGTACACCAGACTCAGCACGTGGTCGTCCACGTCGAGGTCGGCCGGGCCGGGCTTGTCGGGGTCGAAGCTATCGACCTCGGAGAACCCTCGCATGTACTCCCGGAGGTTCTCGCGGACCCGCGTGGTTATCCAGCCGACTTCCTCGTAGTATTCGAGCGCGTTGCCCGTGTTCTCGAACCCGGCCTTGTTGATGAGCAGGTCGAGCCACTCGAAGACGACGACCTCGGTGCTGTACTGGTTCGGGAGGGCTTCGAGGTACGGTCGCTCGGGGAGCACCCCCGCGGCCGAGAACTGGCTCTGGAGTCGGACGAGTTCGTCGCGCTCGCTGTGGCGCAGCACCTCCTCGGGCGACGCGGGCAACTCCGCGTCGTCTTCGAACTCCTCGGGGGTCTCCCGGTTCGGGTCCGCGAGGCGACGCAGTTCGCGCAGGTCGTAATCTCCGGTCGTCGTCGGCATAGTAGTCGGGTACGTTCGGGTAACTCACACCGACCATTTAAGTTTTCTTGCCCTTCTACTGACTGACAGAACGGAAGTCGCCGTTTGAGTCGCGAACCGACCGGGTCTCGTTACCGGTCTCTGCCAGCAGTATCGCGGTCAGGCCGCGGTATCTGCGCCTCCGAACCGTGGTCATCGCAATTTCCCGACCTCCGACCGCAACGTGTCGGTCACCGCTGCCTTCCGTCTCCCAGTAGCCGTGTTCTATCTCGCAATCACGATATTGGACAGGAAGCGGACAGTTGGGGGGAAACAGACGCCGAACCGACACGACCTCCGCAGACCGAGAGGACCGAAGTAGCCGCAACCTATTCGTATCTGAGCGCCGAACTATATCGCATGGCAATCGTAGAAATAAATCTGGAAAAGCCCGCTCTCGTCGAGGAGTACCGTTACTCTGGCGAGACCTCCGAGGGAACGCAGTCGTCCGCTACTCACTCGAAGTCGTCCTCCGGTTCGAAGTCGTCCGGCGGCGGCAAGGGCAAACTGCTCGGTCTGCTCGCGCTCGTGGCCGCGGTCGGCGTCCTCGTCTGGAAGCGCAAGAGCGGCGGCAGCGGCGGACAGTCCCAGTCCGAAGAGGGGCAGTACGAACACGGTCCCGAACCGGAAATCGGCGGCGACGAGAGCGGCGGCCCGAAGCGCAAGGTCGCCAGCGCCCTCGGCCTGATGGTCGCCGTCGCGACGCTCGGTGCCGCCGTCCGGAAGCGCCGCCGGTAACGTCCTCCTTTTTCGAAATAACGGACTACAAAAACGGGAAGAGCTATCGCCTGACTACCGACTCCGGGCGAACAGGGCGGCCGCGAGGAGCGCGACGACCGCGGTCGCGGCGGTGAACCCGGGGACAGTCGCGCCGTTGTCCGTCTCGTCGTCCACGACCGTCGTCGTGTTCGTCTCGCCGGTGGTCTCTCCGTCGTCGGTCGTCTGAGTGTCGTCGGCCGTCTGGGTGTCGTCCGCAGTCTGGCCGTCGTCGGTCGTCTCCGTGGTCGTCTCGTTGGACGACGCCGACTGCATCGAGACCGTGCGCTCCGAGAAGTGGTTGACCGCGACCAGCACGTCCGCGCTGGCGTCGGCCGACGCGCTTCCCTCGCTCTGGAGCATGTAGCGCGACTGCTCGCTCCCGACCGCGCTCTTCAGTTGACTGTAGGTCGCGGCCTCGACCGCGGCCTCGCCGTCGACGCTCACCGCCACGCCCTCCGAGGCGTTCACGACGTTCTCGGAGACGCTGGTGATGAGGACGGTTCCTTCGTGGGTCGTCCGGTTGACCGCGAGGGTGACCGTCCCTTCGGCGGTCTGCTCGGTCTCGACCGTGGTGTTCTGGTCGTAGCTCACGGTATCCACGACGACGTTACCGCTGGCGCTGTCGCCGTCGCTCGCGTTCTCGGCCATCACGTAGGTCTCGGCCTTCGCGTCGCCCTCGGCGATGAGCGTCTCCTGCTCGTCGTCGCTCTCGTCCTTGCCCTCGGGGTACGACCGGAAGACGAGTCGGCCGTCCTCGCCGAGGTGGGCGGTCACGTCGCCGTCGTCGTTGACGGTGACGTTCCCCTCGCCGACGACGAGGAAGGTGCCTTCGGTCCCGTTCTCGGTCGTCACTTCGACCTGCGACTCGCTCTCGGCGGAGGCGTTCGCGCCCGCCGAGAGGTTGGCGACCGCGTAGTTCGACTTGTTGGACTCCACGACGAGGACGCCGTGTCCGTTGTCGTGGGCGGTCACGGTCGCGCCGCTCTCGGCCCGGACGCGGGCCTCGGTCTTCGTCGTCGCGCCGACGCTGAGACCTGCGCCGTCGATTCGGGTCACGGCCGACAGCGAGGCCCCGACGTCGACGAGACCGCCGCTCTCGACTTCGCTCGCGGACTGGACCTTCAGGGAGTCGAACATCGTCTCGCCGCGGACCGCGTAGTCGGTCACGGCGCTGTTCTCGGCGTCGAACGAGACGTGCGTTCCGGCGTACGCTTGCCCGGACGCCTGTTTCGCGTTCGTGGAGGCGGTGCTACCTGCGAGCGCTGCGGGGGCGATACTCGCCGTCACGACGAGTACCATCAGTGCGGTCGCTACTCGTTTCATGGCGGTTCGCCCTGAAACAGCAGTCCGTTATACGTCTTCTGGCCTCGTGAAAATCGCGTGACGGGAGCGACCTCTACCGATGGACGACCCCGTACATCGGTCTCCGAACCTGTCCGCCGGAACGCCTCGGTTACCGCGATATTTCGTCGCCCTCCTCGGCCAGCACGGACTCGACCTCCTCGCGGGTGACGACCGCCACGTCGCCCGGAATCGTGCGCTTGAGGGCGGCGGTCGCCGACCCGTATTCGAGCGCGGTCGCCACGCCGTCGCCCGCGAGTCGCCGCGCGAGGAACGCGCCGAGGAAGGCATCGCCCGTGCCGATGGGGTCGAGGGTGTCGGTCTCGATTGCGGACTGCTCGTACACCTCGCCCCCGTGGCGTGCCAGCGCGCCGTCTTCGCCTCGGGTGACGATGACGGTCCGGAAGTCGAACTCCTCGACCAGTCCCGCCGCGATGTCGGCGGCGTCGCCCTCCCGGCCCAACACGTCGCGGGCGTCGCGTTCGGCGACCAGCAGGAGGTCCACGTCGGGGAACAGCGCCTCCATCGTCTCGCGGGCCTCCGCGGGGTCCCAGAGCTTCGACCGGTAGTTCACGTCGAAGGAGGTCGTCGTCCCGGCCTCCCGTGCGGCCGCGAGCAGGTCGGCCGTGGTCGATTCGAGCGTCTCCGAGAGCGCCGGCGTGATGCCGCTCGTGTGGAACCGGTCGGCCTCGCGGACCCGCTCGACGGGCAACTCCTCGGACTCGGCGGTCGTGACCGCCGCGCCCGCCCGGTCGTAGATGACGTTCGTTCCGCGCGGCTTGCCGCCGTGTTCGAGGTAGTAGGTCCCCTGTCGGCCGTCGTCGCTCCACACCACGTCCGTCTCGACGCCGTGCTGTCGCAGACTCGACGCCACGCGCCGCCCGAGCGGCGAGTCGGGGAGTTTCGAGGTCCACGCCGCGGTCGCGCCGAGGCGCGAGGCCGCGACCGCGACGTTGCTCTCGGCCCCCGCCGCCCGGAGTTCGAGGTCGTCGGCGGTCTCCAGTCGCTCGCCGTCGGGCGGGGAGAGTCTGAGCATCGTCTCGCCGAAGGTCACGAGGTCGGTCATACGTCGTTCGTCGCGGGGGTGGGCCATAATTTACTCGGTCGCGGATAGCTTTCGCCTCCCGGCGTTCGAGCGGTCCGCCCCGAGCGACCGCGCCGTCGCGTGGCTTTTGTCCGCCGGACCCTAACCCGCGGACATGAATCGAATCGACGCCGCCGCCCGCGAACTCCGGACCGCGGACGCCGCGACGCGCTCACCGGCGCGGGCGTCAGCGTCCCGTCTGGCGTCCCCCCGTTCCGCGGCGAGGGCGGCATCTCCGCGAGCGAAGCGAGCGGAGGCTCGTCGGACGTGTCCGACGGCATCTGGTCGGAGTACGACCCCGATACCTTCGACGTCCACCGATTCCGGCGCGACCCCGGCGGGTTCTGGGCCGACTGGCTCGAACTCCGGTCGGACCTGTTCGACGCCAGCGTCGAACCGAACGCGGCCCACGACGCGCTGGCGGCCCTCTCCGCGCGGAACCACCTCGACGCCGTCGTCACGCAGAACATCGACGGTCTCCACGGCGACGCCGGTTCCGACGAGGTGCTGGAACTCCACGGCAACGCCCGCCGCGCGGTCTGCCAGCGGTGCGGTCGCGCGGTGCCCGCCGCCGACGTTCGAGAGCGCGTGCGGGACGGGGAGCGACCGCCCCGGTGCGAGACAGAGAACTGCGACGGCGTGTTGAAACCCGACGCCGTGCTGTTCGGCGAACGTCTCCCGGCCGAGGCGCTCGCCCGCGCCGAGCGTCTCGCGGCCGACAGCGATGTGTTTCTGGTCGCCGGGTCGTCGCTCACGGTCGAACCCGCCGCGTCGCTGCCCGCGAGGGCGGCGGAGTCGGGCGCGACCCTGATTCTGGTCAATCTGGACGAGACGCCGCTGGACGCGCGGGCCGACTACGTGTTCCGCGAGGACGTGACCGAGGTGTTACCCGCGCTCCGGGACGCGGTGGTCGGGTAATCTGACCCAAATTTGCCGGGGTCGCGTCGCCCGAGCAGAAGTTGCATCTTTCCGCCGACGTAAGCCGGTGGTCGTCGTAACTCCGAACGAACATGACCGACGACCGAGGAATCCACACCGACAGCGTCCACGCGGGACAGACGCCCGACTCCGCGACCGGAGCGCGGGCACCGCCCATCTACCAGACCACCTCGTACGTCTTCGACGACGCCGAACACGCCGCCTCGCTGTTCGCGCTCGAAGAGGAGGGCAACATCTACAGCAGACTCACCAACCCGACCAACGCCACGCTCGAAGAGCGACTCGCCGCGCTCGAAGGCGGCGTCGCGGGACTCGCCACCGCCAGCGGGATGGCCGCCCTCGACCTCGCGACCTTCGTGCTGGCCGACGAGGGCGACAACGTGGTCACCGCCTCCTCGCTGTACGGCGGGACCTACACCTACTTCACCCACACCGCGCCGCGGCGCGGCGTCGAAGCGACGTTCGTGGACACGCTGGACTACGAGGCCTACGACGAGGCCATCGACGAGGACACCGCCTACGTCCACTTCGAAACCATCGGCAACCCCGCGCTGGTCACGCCCGACATCGAGCGCATCGCCGACATCGCTCACGACCACGACGTGCCCCTGCTCGTGGACAACACCTTCGCCACGCCGTACCTCTGCAACCCCATCGACCACGGCGCGGACCTCGTCTGGCACTCCACGACCAAGTGGATTCACGGGAGCGGTTCGACCGTCGGCGGCGCGCTGATAGACGGCGGCACCTTCCCGTGGGAGGAGGGCGACTACCCCGAAATCGCCGACGAGAATCCGGCCTACCACGGCATCAACTTCCGGGAGGCGTTCGGCGACGCCGCGTTCGCGTACGCCGCCCGTGCCCGGGGTCTCCGGGACCTCGGCAACCAGCAGTCGCCCTTCGACGCGTGGGTCACCCTCCAGAAACTGTAGTCGATGCCCCTGCGGGTCGAGCGCCACTCCCGGAACGCGTTGGAAGTCGCCGAGTACCTCGACGACCACGACGACGTGGCGTGGGTCAACTACCCGGGTCTGGAGAGCCACGAGACCCACGAGAACGCCAGCGAGTACCTCGACGGTGGCTACGGCGGCATGATAACGTTCGGACTGGAGGGAGGATACGAGGCCGGACGCGCCGTCACCGAGGAGACCGAACTGGCGAGTCTGCTCGCCAACGTCGGCGACGCTAAGACGCTCATCATCCACCCCGCCAGCACGACCCACCAGCAACTCACCGAGGAGGAGCAGTTGGCCAGCGGGACGACGCCTGACTTGGTTCGGCTCTCGGTGGGAATCGAGGACGTGGAGGACATCGTCGGGGACTTGGAGCAGGCCATCGCGGCGGCCAGCGAGAGCGCCTGACGGGCGAGGCTGACGGCGGACTTTTTTTACTCTCGATGAGACTACCGAAAGTGATGGAGATAAAACAAGTTGTGCTGCAGGTCGGCGTCCTCCTGATAGCGTGTCTCTCGTTCCGGGTCTACTTCGACGGGCTAGAGCGAGTCTCCAATCTAGAGGCGAACCTCTGGGCGGTCGCGGTCCTGTTCGCCGGCGTCGCCGCATCGTTCGTCGGAGCGGTAGAAGGTGTCGCCGTCGCGCTCTTTTCGGTGCTCTTGTACGCGGCGCGGACGCGACTGGCCTGACCGTTCCGGCCGACTCAGTACAGCAGGACGAGGATGCCCACCTGAATCGGGACCAGCACCACGATACTGAGCAGCGAGAAGACGGTCGCGCTCCGAATCAGTTCCGGGGCGTCCACCACGTCCTCGGCCAGAATCCCGACCAACACCGCCGACTGGAACGGGAAGAAGTAGGTGGCCAGCGCCATCGCTTCGGTCATCATCACGGGTTCGACCGGCACCCCGACCTGCCCGGCGTACTCGACGACGACCGGCGTGACGACGCTCGCGACCGCCAGTCCCTCCATCAGGAACGTCAGCGCGAGCGTCGCGAGGAAGACGACCCCCAGCGTGACCGGGAGTCCCGCGTCGGTCGGAACCAGCGCGAGCAGCGACTCGGCGGCCGAATCGGCGAACCCGGTCCGGGCCAGTCCTTCGCCGACGGCGAACACCGCGCCGATGAAGAACAGAATCGAGTAATCGACCGCCCCGCTCACGTCCTCGAAATCGACCACGCCGACTCTCGGCAGGAAGGCCAGCACGACCACCGCGATAGCGCCGAACAGCGGGTGGAGACCGTGGACGGAGTCCGTCATCCAGACGGCGACCCCGACCAACAGGAACAGGAACATGCGCCGGACCGAGGCGCTGGGCGTCGCCGGTCCGCCCTCCGGAACGTCCACCGTCGCGGACGCCGACGGGCGGTACATGACGAAGGTCGCGCCCGCGATGAGCAGCGTCCGCCCGACCGTCATCACGGGGAACAGGGTCGCGGTCCACCGCGTCCACGACACCGAGGGACCGCCGACCGACTCGGCGATGCCGGAGATGACGATGTTGGGCAACCCCGCGGTGAAGATGCCGACCGACCCGTAGAAGGTCGCGAACAGCGGCGCGACGAACAGTCCGACTTTCGCCTCTCGGGAGTCGAACAGCGACCCGGTCTCCCGGAGGACGGGGGCGAGCACGAGGACCCGGACGAGCGTCGAGGGGACCAGAAAGGCCAGCGACACGGCCCCGGCGCACATCGCGGCCAGCAGGGAAGCGTAGGCCCGGACCGGGTCGTCGCGCGCTCGGTCGGGGACGCTCCGCGCGACCAGCCATCGCCCCGCCCACGACCCCAGTCCGCTCCGGCGGGTCGCCTCGCCCACGAGGAGTCCGAACCCGACCAGCCACGTCGCCGGCGACTGGAACCCGACCAGCGCGAGGTCCGCCGAGAACGTCGCACCCACGAGTCCGATGCAGACGAGACCGGTGTACGACGGCGGAATCGGCGTGAGTACCCACAGCACGATGCAGAACGCCGCGATTCCGAGCATCGTCGCCGTCTCGCTCCCGACGGGGGTCCCCCGCCACGCGAGTGCTCCGGCGACGGCGGCGAGTAGCAACGCGACGGCCGGTGAACGAATCCGCCCGACGACTCGGCTATCGACCATCGCTCCGACGGTTGTCACAGCGGCCGTTTAACTGACCTGCTCGGCCCCGGACTTGCCTGTAAATTCGGTCTACTCCTGCGGACGCCGCCCGACGTGGCCGGGGTAGTCGCGCTCGAACCGGTCCTCTATCTCCGCCTCGCCGAACTCGATGATTACCGGCCGACCGTGGGGGCAGGCGTAGGGGTTCTCGCAGTCGTCCAGCGCCGAGAGGAGTTCCACGACCGACCCCTCCCGGAGCGAGGTGTTCCCCGTAATCGAGGGGTAACAGGCGAGGTCCGCCAGCAGGTCGTCGGCGACCGCCGCGACCGTGTCGCCTCGGTCGTCGGGGTCGGTCGAGACGAACTCGCCGAGCGCGTCCCGGAGGAGTTCGGGGTCGAGCGCGGCGTCCAGCACGGTCGGTACGGTCCGGACGACCACTCGGCGGTCGCTCTCGCCGTCTCCCTCGGCGCGCTCGGCCCGAAAGCCGAGTCGCTCCAGCGGTTCGCGGTACTCCTCGAACACCGCGGCCTCGCCCGCGGTCAGTTCGAGTTCCACCGGTTGGGCGAGCATCTGTGTGGTCGCGTCGTCTTCGAACTCCGCCTGTAGCCGCTCGTAGTTGACCCGCTCGTCGGCGGCGTGCTGGTCCACCAGCACCAGTCCCTCGGGCGTCTCGGCCACGACGTAGGTGTCGTGGAGTTGGCCCAGAATCCGCATCCGCGGGAGGGTGTCGAACGCCGGGTCGTCGGTCGTCTCCCCCGAGAGCGTCCCGGACTCCGTGGGAGCCGAGAACTTCCGCGCGGCGTCCGCGTCGGCGGACGGAGACCCCTCGGACGCAGCGTCGGTCTCCCAGGACTCGCGCTCGGATGTGGACGGAGTCGCGTCAGTTGCGTTCGGGGACGAACTCGGGTCAGTTCCGCTCGGGGACGGACCCGCCTCAGGTCCGACTGTCGTCCCGTCGCTCGCGTCGCTCGAACGCGGTTCCGCCGCCGCGCTCCCGCGCTCGCTCGCGTGCGAACTCGTCCGCTCGCTGGCGGTCGAACTGCGTCCTCCGGTCTCCGGCGACCCAGCGTCCGCTTCCGCGGTCTCCGGGTCCGCCTCGGCAGTTCCGGACGTGGCCCCCGCGGTCTCCGAGGCGTCGAGCGTCGATTGCTCGCGCTCTGCACTGTCGGCTTCTGGGGTCAGTTCGGTCTGCTCGACTCTGGTGCTATTTCCGCGGTCACTCCCTCGGTCGGGGTCGCTCCGGTGCTCGGTCGCGCCGCCGCCGTCGTCACGCTCGGGTTCGACGCGGGCCTCGTCGGGCGCGCTCCGGCCTCGGGGGGCCGACGACCGGACCAGTCCGTGGTCCAGCAGGGCCTCTTCGACCGCGGTCTCGACCGTCTCCTTCACGGCGCTCTCGTCGCCCCACCGGACCTCCATCTTGCGCGGGTGGACGTTGACGTCCACCTCGTCTGGGGCCACGTCGAGGAACAGGACCGCGAAGGGGTAGCGCTCGGCCGATAGCTGGCCGCCGTAAGCCGAGAGGACCGCCTCGCGGACGACCGGCGAACTCACGTACCGACCGTTGACGTAGGTGGAGACGTACTCGCGGGTGCTTCGGGTCGTCTCGGGGTCGCTGACGTAGCCCGAGACCGTGACGCCGCGGTCGGTCTCGGACTCTTCGACCGCTATCATCGACGTGGCGACCTCCCGGCCGTAGACCGACAGGAGCGCCGACTGGAGGTCGCCGCGGCCGGTCGTGGCGAACACCTCGCGGTCGTCGTGGGTCAGCGACACCGCCACGTCGGGGTTGGCCAGCGCGTAGCGCGTGACGACCGTGTTGACGTGCGAGAACTCGGTGGTCGTCGTCTTGAGGTACTTCCGGCGCGCGGGGGTGTTGTAGAACAGGTCGGTGACCTCCACGGTGGTCCCTTCCGGGCACCCCGCGGGACCCACCGACTCGACCTCGCC
Source organism: Halorussus sp. MSC15.2 (assembly GCF_010747475.1). Taxonomy (NCBI): domain Archaea; kingdom Methanobacteriati; phylum Methanobacteriota; class Halobacteria; order Halobacteriales; family Haladaptataceae; genus Halorussus; species Halorussus sp. MSC15.2. The sequence goes on from NZ_VSLZ01000007.1 coordinate 111,191, forward strand.
GCCTTCCAGTCGGAGTTCGGTGCCCTCGGTCCCGCCGCGCGGTTTCGAGGTAATTGTCACCCGCGCCACCGCGCCGATAGTGTGGAGCGCCTCGCCCCGGAAGCCCAGCGTCGTCACGCCCGCTTCGAGGTCGTCGGCGTCCTCGATTTTGCTCGTGGTGTGTTCGCGGACCGCGGCCCGGAGGTCGGTCTCGCTCATGCCGATACCGTCGTCGCTGACCGCGATTCCCTCCGTGCCGCCCTCCTCGACCGTCACGTCGATGCGGTCGGCGTCGGCGTCGAGGCTGTTCTCGACGAGTTCCTTGACGACCGAGGCGGGTCGCTCGACGACCTCGCCCGCGGCTATCTGGCGGATGGTGGCGTCGTCCAACTGGGTGATTCGGTCGCTCATCTCCGTTCCCTCCTTTGCGAACGACGGTCGGCGGTCATGTGCCCACCCACGGAGCAGGCGACTATCAATCCGGTGTTACAGTCCCAGTACACTCCAGTCTCCCGTCCGGACGCGACCTACCGCGACGTGAAGTTCCTCTCAATCGACGGCGGTGGGAATGGGGTTCACAGGAACAGTATTGCGGACGACTTGCTCTTCGGACGAGCGCAAAGCGCTCTCTTGCTCGCGACGAATCGCTCGAGGCCAACTTGCACTTCAGTGCCCGATGGGGGCTATTAACGTGCTCATCTCAGAGAACGAAGCTGCGAGCGAAGCCGACTCTTACTCCTCACACGAGAATTTAAAACAACGTAACGTTTCGAGGAAAACGATGAGCGGTCCTCCGTCCAAGCTCCGGTTGATTACGACCGGTATCGTAATCGCATTTTCAGTTTTTGCAGGATGTACCGCCCTCGATAGCCATACTCTTCAAGGGACGCCTCACGTCTACGCCGAGGTGGTTAACGAAGTACCTAGCGACGTCGTCGTCCTCGAACGACGGAACGACTCGATTCAGGACATTGAGCCGGTACAAACTGCAATTGCCGAGGTCGATTCGCAGAACAAGTATCGAAAGAACATCTCGGAAGCGGAGTATAGACGTATAAAAGAGACGATGGACGCTCTTCCAACTACAACGGCCACGCGAGATAGATGGGGTGGAAAACGGGGATTCTACGTCGAAGCAGAAGTCGGTATCATTCGAGTCAGTATCGATACAATCGAAGCAGGGTAAAACTGCGTCGGCGGCGGATTAGAACTCGAGATTCGGATTCGCCAGATACTCCGACGAAATCCCGTGTGACGAGCTTACAATGTTGTTGTTATTGCACTCGGACACGCTGGCCGGTTCCTCTACGCCGGTCACGACGTTCGAGCGCACGAACGACGGACGAAAAGGGTTCAGCAACCGGCAGGCGCTGGGGTGTACGCCCGGCGCGAGACCGGTCGGGTCGGCGCGTCCGGGAATCCGCGGGCGTCACGCCTCGCGCTCGGCCACCTCCAGCGACGCGAAGAAGCCGAAGTAGGCCACGACGCCGCCCGCCAGCGATAGGTGGTACGCCCACGTCGGCCCCTGAAGCACGTCGAACAGCACGGACACTGCGGCGACCCAGACGACGGCGAACACGAAGTCGGTGACCATGCCCGACCGATGCTCGCGGACGTGGTCTCGGACGTTGTCGCGGACCGTCTCCGCGACGGTCCCGACTCGACTCGCCGTCACGTTATTCGCCCTCCCGTTCGTCTACGACCAGTACCGACCGGTGGGTCGAGCGGAGGACGCGCTCGGTGACGCTCCCGAGGAGCATCCGTCGGACGCCCGACCGACCGTGGCTACCCATGACGACGAGGTCCACGTCGTGGTCCTCGGCGAAGTCGGCGATGACGTCGTGGGGTCGGCCCGCGCGGAAGTGCTCCGCGACGTCGATGCCGCGCTCGCGGCCGCGGGCCGCGACGTGTTCGGTCGCCTCCCGGGCGCGGGCTTCGAGTTCGTCCATCTCGCCGAAGCGCCCCGACCGGATGCGCTCGACCTGCTCGGTACCGAGGCTCAACTCCGCAGCGTCGGTGTCCACGACGTAGAGCGTGTACACCTCCGCGTCGAACTTCTCGGCGATGTCGAGTGCCTCCTCGACAGCCAGTTCGGCGGTTTCGCTCCCGTCGGTGGGGATGAGGATGCGCTCGTACATCTCAGTCGTCCCCCGAAACCTGACCGCCGTCCGTCGAGACGACGTCCTCGGCGCTCTGCTGTTGGCCCATCGGTTCCGGACTGTGACACTGCCGGACGATGCGCTTGATTCGCTCGGGCGGTTCGTCGGTCGCCAGCGAGACGCCGATGGTGACCGCGAAGACGATGGGCGTCCCGGCGAGCGCCGCCCCGACCGCGGGGAAGATGTCGGCGTAAATCTGGACGACCGGACCGGCGTCGGTGGCGAAGATGAGTTCGTTGAACACCGCCGCGGTCCAGATGGCGAGGCCGGTGGTCATCCCGGCCAGCGCGCCCTGTCGGTTGGCGTTCTCCCACCAGAGACCGAGGAAGAACATCGGGAACAGCACGAGTCCGGCCAGCGAGAAGGCCAGCGCGACCAGTTCGCCGACCAGCGCGGGCGGGTTGAGCGCGGTGACCGTCACGATAGCGCCCAGCACCACGATGGTCGCGCGACCGATGAGGAGTTGCTGGCGCTGGGTCGCGTCGGAGTTGATGATGTTCGTGTAGATGTCGTGTGCAGCCGCCGACGACGCGGCGATGAACAGTCCCGCGGTCGTGGCGATGGCGGCGGCGATGCCGCCCGCCGCGACGAGTCCGACGAACCACGTCGGGAGGTTGGCGAGTTGGGACGCCAGCACGACGATGACGTCGCCTTCCGCGCCGCTCATGCCGCTCGCGCCGTACACGTCGCCGACCTTCTTCGCGTAGAGGTCGGTCCCGAACGCCGCGAAGGCGGGGGCGCTCAGGTAGAGCAGGCAGATGAAGAACAGGCCCCAGACGGTGGACCAGCGCGCGGTCCGCTCGCTCTCGACCGTGTAGAACCGCACCAGCACGTGCGGGAGTCCGCAGGTGCCGACGATGAGCGAGAACGCGGTCGCGACCCAGAGGTAGAAGCCGCCGTTCGTGAACGGTTGGGTGAACTCGCTGTTGAGTTGGCTCAGGAGCGCGCCGTACTCGACCTGCGGCAGGAACGTCGAGTAGCCCTGCGTCCAACCCACCGCGTACAGTCCCGCGAGGAACGCCACGATGAGGATGACGTACTGGACGGCCATGTTCTTGGTCGCGCCCAGCATCCCCGACAGCGCGAGGTAACCCACCGTGATAGCCATCAGCAGGACGACCATCGTGGTGTAGTCGCCGCCGAAGACGTAGATGCCGACCAGTCCCATGCCCCGGGCCTGTCCGACCGAGTAGACGAACCCAATGAGGATGGTCGTCAGCGCGGCGATGGCTCGCGCGGTGTCGGAGTCGAATCGGTCGCCGACGAAGTCGGGCGCGGTGTACTTCCCGAACCTGCGCATCTGGGCCGCGAGGAAGATGAGCAGGATGAAGTAGCCCGTGGACCAGCCGACCACGAACGCGAGTCCGTAGTAGCCCGATAACGCGATGAGCGCGGCCATGCCGAGGTACGACGCGGCCGACATCCAGTTCGCGCCGATGGCCATCCCGTTCTCGACGTTCCCGATGGACCGGCCCGCGACCCACAGGTCTTCGGTGTCGGCCACGCGGAACACGTACCCGATGCCGAGGAACAGCAGCAGCATCGCCGAGACCATCACGGCCGGAATCGCCTTGAACGAGGCGTTGAGCGCGTCCGGCAGGAGGTCGAGCGGCGTGAACATCATCGGTCGGACCCTCCGTCAGTCGCGGCCGCTTCCGGTTCCTGTCGCCGGGTCGAGTGGTCGATACCGTACTTCTCGTCGAGTCGGTCGCGCTTCCGCGCGTAGACGAACGAGAGCACGAGCGCGCCCGCCGGTGCCCCCGTCGCGGTCAGGAGGTAGTGGAGCGGGAAGCCGATTACGGTCACGCTCGTCATAAAGTCGGTCGCGAGGTACGTCGCCGTCACGGGTCCGAACACGAGGAGCGCCCACGCCGCGAACATCGTCCACACGACCCTGAGGTGGTCCCGCATGAACGGGGTGGATGGTTTGAAGATGTTGACTTCCGCATCGAGGTAGTCGGCGGTCTCTCGACCGGCCGCCACGCCGCCGTCGGTCTCGATGTCGGCGTTCGATTCGTCCTTTCGTGAGTTATTATCTGTCATGGTTCAAAGTTCGTTTTGGTCTGGTCGTCGTTCGTCGTATCGAGAGGTGGAGCGGTGGTCAGTCGTCGCCGACCTTCGACGCTATCTCGCTGACGATTTCAGGGTTGCGAAGCGTCGAGGTGTTGCCCAACTCCTCGCCGTTAGCCACGTCCTCCAGAAGTCGTCGCATGATTTTGCCCGAGCGGGTCTTGGGGAGTTCGGGAGTGAAGACGACGGCTTCGGGCCGAGCAATCGGTCCGATGGCGTCTTCGACACCCTCGACGATGCGGTCGCGCATCTCGTCGCCCTCCTCGTAGCCGTCCTCGGTGATGACGTAGGCGTAGACCGCTTCGCCTTTCACGTCGTGGTTCCCGCCGACGACGGCGGCCTCGGCGACGCCTTCGACGCCGACGATGGCCGACTCGATTTCCATCGTGCCGAGGCGGTGGCCCGAGACGTTCAGTACGTCGTCCACGCGCCCGAGGACCGTGATGTAGCCGTCCTCGTCGATTTTCGCGCCGTCCTCCGGGAAGTAGACCCAGTCGTCGGGGTCGTCGCTGTCGGTGTCGGAGTACTCCGCCCAGTACTCCTCGATATAGCGCTCGTCGTTGTTGTACAACGTCCGGAGCATCCCCGGCCACGGCTTCTGGACCGTGAGGTGGCCCGCGCGCCCCGGTTCGACCTGCTCACCCTCGGTGTCTACGACCTGTACGTCTACGCCCGGGAGGGGCGGTCCCGCGGACCCCGGTTTCATGTCTTTCACGCCGGGGAGCGTGGTGACCATCATGCCGCCGGTCTCGGTCTGCCACCACGTGTCGATGATGGGGCAGTCCTCGCCGCCGATGTGCTTGTAGTACCACTTCCACGCCCGCGGGTTGATGGGTTCGCCGACCGTCCCGAGCAGGCGGAGACTCGACAGGTCGTGTTTGTCGGGGTACTCCGAACCCCACTTCATGAACGCCCGAATCGCGGTTGGCGCGGTGTAGAGCTGGTCGGCCTCGTACTCTTCGATAATCTCCCAGAGGCGGTCCTGCTCGGGGTGGTCCGGCGTTCCCTCGTACATCATCGTCGTGGTGCCCAGCGAGAGTGGGCCGTAGACGATGTAGGAGTGGCCGGTAATCCAGCCGATGTCCGCCGAGCAGAAGTACGTGTCCTCGGGCTTGATGTCGAGGACTGCCTGCGACGTCCACGCCGTCCACGCCAGATAACCGCCGGTCGTGTGCTTGACGCCCTTCGGTTGCCCCGTCGTACCGGAGGTGTACATCAGGAACAGCATGTCCTCCGCGTCGCGCGACACCGGTTCGACCTCCGCGCCAGCGTGGTCGGCCACGAGGTCGTCGTAATCGCGGTGGTTCTCGCCCATCGGGTGGTCGTAGTCGTCGCCGAGTCGGTCCACGACGACCACGTCCGACACCTCGTGTTCGACGCCGTCGAGGCCCTCGTCGGCCTTGGCCTTGTGTTCCAGCGCGTCGCCGCGCCGGTAGTAGCCGTCGCAGGTCACGAGGTACTCGGAGTCGGCCGAGTTCATCCGGGTGGCGAGGGCGTCCGCGGAGAAGCCCGCGAAGACGACCGAGTGGGGTGCGCCGATGCGGGCGCACGCCAGCATGGCGATGGGGAGTTCCGGAATCATCGGCATGTACATCGTCACCACGTCGTCCTCGCCGACGCCCATCTCGCGGAGCGCCGCGGCGAACTCGTTGACCTCGCGGTGGAGTTCCTCGTAGGTGTAGGTGCGGTTCTCCTCGTCGGTGGGTTCACCGACCCACTCGATTGCAGCCTCGTCGCCGCGCTCGTCCAGATGCCGGTCGAGGCAGTTCGCCGAGGCGTTGAGTTCCCCGCCGGTGAACCATTCGTAGAACGGCGGGTTCGAGTCGTCCAGCACCGTGTCGTACTCCTCGTTCCAATCGAGCAGGTCCGCGGCCTGCTCCCAGCACTCGGGCCACTCCTCTTCGAACGTCTCGTAGACGGAATTGTCCGAGACGTTCGCCTGCGAGACGAACGATTCGGAGGGGACGAATCGCTCTTGGTCGGCGAGTCGGGCTTCGAGTTCGACGTCTTGTTCTTCCGGCATGAGCCGTCTTCACAACCACAACATAGCTATATAAGTGATGGAACTAACTATTCCAAACGGCATCGTTCGCCGCGTATAGCCGTCGTAAGTGTATTTTATGGTGTTTAATGTCTGCGGTAGGAGGTTTAACTGAACCGGCGTTCGCACGCGAGGCTAAATAGTTAGTGTCCGTCGGCGTCCACCGTCCGGGGGTCGGGGTCGTCGAACACCGCTTCGAGCACCTTCTGCTGGGCCTTCCGGAGGTGGTTGTGGAGCGTGGGCGAGGAGACGTCCATCGAGGCCGCGAGTTCCTCCGCGGTGCTGCCCCGGGGCCACTCGAAGTACCCGGCGAGGTAGGCGGCCCGGAGGACGGTCCGCTGGCGCTCGGTCACGCGGTCGTGGACAGTCTGCTGGACGGTGGCCGCGCTCTGAACCGGTTCCTCGACGTCGCGCTTCGACCGGAGATTCGTCGCCGGGAACGCCTCCTCGACGGCCTCCACGACTCGCCGGACGTCTACGCGCGACGAGAAGACCCCGGACACGTCCGCGACGCCGCCCTCGACGGAGAGTTCGCGGACGGTGCCGCCGCGCTCGACCAGCATCGGCGCGATGGAGTCGCCCGAGACGGCGAACTCGAAGAGCGCGCCGTCGCCGTAGTCGCGGATGAGGCGGGCGTCGTCCACGGCGTCGGCGCTCGACACTCGTTCCAACACGCCCCCCACCGCGGCACCGCTCGCAGTGACGAAGTAGAGCAACGAGTGGTCCTCGACCGGGACGACGCCTTCGAGTTCGAACCGACACCCGAGGTCGGCCGAGGCCGCCACGAGGAAGACGCCGCGGTCGGTGGTCCGCAGCGAGAGCGCGACGCCGGTGTCGGCCAACAGCAACTGCTTGCGAGCGATGGCGGTGACGGTCCGGCCGACGCGCCGTCCGACGTCCGCGACGAACGTCCGGTCGGCCGAGGCGAACGCATCGTGGGCCACGCAGAGCAGTCCGTGGACCGTCTCGCTCGACCGGAGCGGCGCGACGGCGACCGAACATCCCGACAGCGCCCCGCTGGATAGCGCCTCGTCGGACAGTCCTCCTCCGGCCGACGCGGTATCGATTACTTTCACGTCTGCGATGTTCTCACCGTCCGTGACGCCCGCCGCGTCGAGAACGTCGGCGGGGACGCCGTCGGTGGACTTCGGGGCGGCGCTCGTCCGGACGTCGCCGCGCTCGTCGCAGACCCACACCGCGTGGTACGCGTCGGACAGACTGTCGCAGACGACCTGCTCGGCGTCCTCGGTCGTGGACGCGTCCGCGAGCGCCTCGCCGAGTGCGCCGGCGCACGCGAGGAGGTCGTCGCTCCGCGCGTCGGCGGTGCCTCGCTGGCGGGCGAGCGGACGGCGTTCGATTCGCGGACCTGCGGCCGGTTCCTCGGCGAAAGCCTCCACGACCTCCGCGGTGGTCGGGTCGTCGAGGTACGGCGCGAGACTCTGGAGGCTCTGCCACCCGCCGACCGCCTGCACGACTCGGGGGGCGACGCCCTCCTCCACGAGCAGTCGCCACGCGAAGTGCTGGCGGAGGTCCCGGCAGGTCACGTCGCGGAGTCCGTCGGTCCGGTCGGCCACGTCGCCGACCAGCATCTGAACGCGCCGGGGCGACACGTCCACGAGCGGGTCGTAGCGGTCCACGTCGTTCGCGTTGGCGAACTTCCGGAGGTCGTGGGCCACCTCCTGTGGCACGTACGCCTCGCGGGTCTCGCCGTCGCCCTCGGGCACCGTGAGCAGGTAGTGAACCTCGCCGCCGCGCTCGCGCTCGCGGAGGTCCGCCGGGCGAACGCGGGTTATCTCCGAGGCCCGGAGACCGACGCGCCCGGCGAGTGCCACCACGAGGTCCTCGCGGTACGTCTCGGCCCGCCGCCGGAGGCGCTCGTACTCGGCGGTCGTCAGGAACGCGTCGCGGGATTCGACGGCCATTCTATTTCGTATTCCTTCAGAAGAGCGAATAAACGTTCCGAAACGAGCTTCGAATGGTAACCCGATTCGAGCGGTGGATTTCGTCGGGTCGGAGTTGTGTCCCGACTCACTGAAACGGTATATTGTAGCCTCTCAGGGTATATGGGGCGTTCTGCGGTTCGTCGGTGAGGGTGAAGTCCACCTCCGAATTGCGGGTCCACTCCGGACTGTACGAGTGGGTCAGCCGATTTATGGATTTCCCGTTTTATCGCCGAATAGATACCCAAGAAACGATATTTCGAACCTTCAGAAAAAGACGAAATACCTCGGATTCCTATCGGTCCAGCAGCGATTCGAGTTCGCCGACGACTTCCGGGTTCCGGAGCGCGCTCGTGTCGCCGAGGTCCTCCCCGTTGGCGATGGCCGCGAGGTAGCGGCGGACGACCTTCCCCGAGCGCGTCTTCGGGAGCGACGGCGTGAACGTCACCACGTCGGGTGCCGCGATGGGGCCGATGGCCTCCTCGACCGCCTCGCGGACGCGCCCGCGGAGCGCGTCGTCGCCGGCCACGTTCGACTCGGGGCTGACGAAGGCGTGTATCTCCGACTTCCGGACGGCGTCGGCGTCCTCGCCCACGACGACGGCGGCCTCCGCGACGCCCCCGACGCCGACGATGGCCGACTCGATTTCGGTGGTACTCAGCCGCCTGTCTGAGACCTTGAGGACGTCGTCGGCCCGTCCGAGCAGGTGGACGTAGCCGTCCTCGTCGCGGACGGCGTTGTCGCCCGTGGCGTACTGCCACTCCCCGCCGACGGTGCGCGTCCGGCGCGCGCCCCACCCGGACCCCTCGCACAGCGACCGGGCCATCCCCGGCCACGGGCGCGTGACGACCAGTTGGCCCGACTCTCCGGGTGGAGCGGATTCGCCCAACTCGTCGACGACGTCCGTCTCGATGCCGGGGAGGCTCTTCCCGACCGCTCCCGGGCGCATCCGGTCAACGCCGGGGAGCGTCGAGAGGACGATGCCGCCGGTTTCGGTCTGCCACCACGTGTCCACGACCGGGCACTCGCCGTCGCCGACGTGGTCGCGGTACCAGTGCCACGCCGTCTCGTCGATGGGCTCGCCGACGGTCCCGAGCAGGCGCAGACTCGACAGGTCGTGGCTCTCTGGGTGCTGTTCGCCCCACTTCATGAACGCCCGGATGGACGTGGGTGCGGTGTAGAACACGTCCACCTCGTTGCGCTCGATTATCTCCCAGAGGCGGTCGGTCTCTGGGTGGTCGGGCGTCCCCTCGTAGAGGACGGTGGTCGCGCCGAGCGCGAGCGGGCCGTACACCGCGTAGGAGTGGCCCGTAATCCAGCCCACGTCGGCCGAACACCAGTGGGTGTCCTCGGGACCCAAATCGAGGACGGCGTGGCTGGTCCACGCGACGTGTGTCAGGTAGCCGCCGGTGGTGTGGCGGACCAGCGTGGGTTCGCCCGTCGTTCCTGAGGTGTAGATGAGAAAGAGGAGGTCGTCGGTCTCGCGCGAGACGGGTTCGATTTCCGCCCCGGCGTGGTCGGCCACGAGGTCGGCGTAGGCGCGGTGGTCGCCCGCCGCGGGGTCGTCGTCGAGGCGGTTCACCACGACCTGCTCGACGCCGTGGTCCACCGACAGACAGGCGTTGTCCGCCCTGCGCTTCAGGTCGAGCGCGGCCCCCCGCCGGTAGTAGCCGTCGCAGGTCACGAGGTACTCCGACTCCGCGCCCTCCAACCGAGTCGCGAGGGCGTCCGCGGAGAACCCCGCGAAGACGACCGAGTGGGGTGCGCCGATGCGGGCGCACGCCAGCATGGCGACCGGCAGTTCGGGAATCATCGGCAGGTAGAGCGTGACCACGTCGTCCTCGCCGACGCCCATCTCGCGGAGCGCCGCGGCGAACGCGTTCACCTCGTCGGCGAGTTCCCGGTAACTGTACGTCCGGGTCTCGCCGAGTTTCCCCTCCCACGAGATGGCGATTTCCTCGCCGCGACCCGCCTCGACGTGGCGGTCCACGCAGTTGTACGAGGCGTTGAGTCGCCCGCCGGGGAACCAGCGAGTGGTCCCCTCGTCGTCGAGTACCGAGTCGAACGAGCGGCCCCAGTCCAGCAGGTCGGCGGGTCGCTTCCAGCACTCGGGCCACCCCGCCTCGCGGAACGCTTCGCAGTCGGCCGCCGTGACGTTCGCCGTTTCGACGAACGACTCCGGCGGCGACACCCACTCGCGTTCGTCGGGACTGCTATCGACCATTCGTCTCGGACTTCGCGTAAACAGGGGAAAAATGGTTCGCCTCTCAGCGGTCGGTCGCCCGGAGTCGGGGGTCGATTCGGGGTCGCGCTACCGACACGACTACCGACTCGTCACTCCTCCGTCAGTGCCACCTCTCACCGTCGTTCGGTGTCGCTCAGCTATCGCTCGCGAGTTGCGCTCCGACGACCGCCGTGACCTCGTCCTCCGAGAGGTCGCCGAGCCGCGAGTCCTCGCCGAGCGTCGCCATGATGGTCGCCGGTTGCTCGTTGAACGTGAACTCGATGAACATCCCCGAGGACGGCCCGTGGCTCTTGCGCTCGGACTCCACGATGGAGTAGGTCGTCAGCTCCTTCATCTTGTTGACGTACGTCTCCTGATGGTACTGGTCGGTGTCGAGCGCGTCGGTGAGGAACTGGTAGACATGATACCCGGTCGTGCTCCGCGCCGAACTGCTCCCGCTCTGGTTCGCCACCGCGGCCGTCGCGTACAGACAGAGCTTCTTCTGCGTGCTGATTCCGCGCGTGACCTCCAGCACGCGGTTCCGCTCGACCTTGTCCTGAGCCTTCCGGACGTGGCGCTCGCCGACCCGGTCGGCACCCTCCCGCTCGGCGAGGTCGCCCGCGACCCGCATGAGGTCGATGGCCTTCCGGGCGTCGCCGTGGGTCTGGGCGGCGAACGCCGCCGCGAGCGGAATCACGTCGTCTTCGAGCACGTCGTCGTAGAAAGCGTCCTTCCGGTGGTGGAGGATTGCGCGCAACTGGTTGGCGTCGTAGTCGTCGAAGTGAACGTCCTCCGGGGTGAACGAACTCAGCGCCCGACTGCGACCGATTCGAGCATCTTCGTGTCGTTCGTGATGGCGGCGATGGACACCTGCGCGGTGATGTCGTTGCTCGACCCGGCCCGCGAGAGTTGATAGAGCAGTCGCGAGAACGCCGGTTGGTCCTTGTCGCGCCGACCCACCAGCATGTCCAACTCGTCGAGGACGAACACGACCGTCTCGTAGTTCTCGTTGACGAGTCGGTAGAGTTCCCGCCACTTCTCCTTGGTCGAGACGCCGTGCTGGGGCACCTCCAGCGGGACGCCCGCCCGGTCGGCGACCTTCCGAGCGAGTTCGTAGACCGCCGACCCGAGCGTCCCGATGTCCTGACAGTTCATCTCGATGACGCCGAACCGAATCCCCCGGTTGTCGCAGAGGCGGCCGATGTTCTCGCACACCGCGTTGATGATGAGCGACTTCCCGGTCCCCGACGGCCCGTAGAGGAAGAGGTTCGGCGGGCGATTGTCGCCGATGGCGACTCGCAGCATCTTCGTGACCTGTGTGAGTTGCTCGTCGCGCCCGACGATTCGCTCCTCCTCGACGACCTCGTTCGGGTTGAGCAGCGACCGATTCCGGATGAGCGACTTCTGCTCGTCGAACTCCAGCAGCATCTCCTCTATCGACTTCGAGTCCGGTTCCCCTGACTCCGCGTCGAGTTCCGCGGACGTCGGGTCCCGGTTCGCGGACTCCGAATCTGCTTCGGAGGCGGCCGCCTTCCGGAGGTCCGACGCACGTCGGCGCTCGGGGTCGCCTCGGAGCGTCGCGTTACCGGGGTCCGATACGGTGTCGTCGCCGACGTTCGATACCGCGTCTTCGCCGGTATCGGATACCGCGTCCTCGCTGTCGTCCGAAACCGCGTCCGCCGGTCGATTCTCGCCCGGCGGTCCCGCAGAGAAGCGTCCCCGTCTTCGTCGTCTCCAACTGGGGCGTCAGAATCCATGCTTCGGCCGTCTCGGTCCGCCCATTAAACGTTGCCGTTATCGATGTGTTTTCCCGGGGTACGACTCGGGACGGAATCGGATTCCGGAGACGCGAAACCGAGTATCAGATTTCGTACGGAGTTCCGACGAAGTGTCCGTCCGGCGTTACTGTGAGCACCTCCGACCCAGAGACACCTCTATCGAAGTGTTCGGAGGGGTCGGGTGGGGTCGAGGAGAGACCGTCGCTCGGCGGTGAGAGGAGACCCTATTTCGCGCTTCACACCCACGTGACGGAATTTCCGGAGGCTGGGCGGTCTCGCGGAACGTTTTATCTCTACTTCTGCTCTCTTCTTCCTCACCTCCCGTCTCTTCTTTCTTTCACTCTCCTTCCCCCTCTTCGAACGACCCTCACACCCACCTCTATCGATGTGTTCGATGTGTTCCGTCTGTTCGACATCGCCGTCTCGCCGCCTCGATTCTGCTCGGCTCTCACGCGGAAAACCTACGGAAGGCGAGTAGTTGTGGCATCAAGCGTCCACGACTGCTTCGCGATTCCGCCGCTCCCCGCTCTCCGACGACCGAACACATCGATAGAGGTGTCTCCGTCCGTACCGTCCCGTAAGGTAACACTTCGATAGAGGTGCCCCTTCCCAGAACCGGCTTCGCGACGAAACACTTCGATAGTGGTGTGTGACCGCGTTTCAGGCAGGTGTCGCGGCCCGGCGAGTCACGGACGCTCTCACTTCCGAAGTCGCGTCTCGATATCGGCGAGTCACTCCCGCAACCGCTCTTGCCACTCCTGAACTCGATTCATCAACTCGATGGGCGAGGTGTCGCTCAGGTCCGTGTCCTTCACCGCCTCCATCACGGCCTCCGTTTCCGGGTCCACAGACTCTGCATCGACTGACTCCGAACCCGCTGGTTCGGCACCTGCCGACTCGACCGACGCCTCGTCACGTCCGCCAGCGCCGTCTCCACCGGCGTCGTCGGCCCCGCGGAACTGCCCCGACCCGAGGTCGAACACGACCTGTTGCGGGTCGCTCTCCCCGCGCTGGCCGCCTCCGTCGCCGCTCTGGCCGCCGCGCACGTCGATGGCCTCGTCCTCGCGGAGTCGCCGGAGGACGTCGCGCGAGCGCTCGACCACCGGTTCGGGAACCCCTGCGAGGTCCGCGACGTGAATCCCGTACGAGCGATTCGTCGGCCCGTCCTCGACTGTCCGGAGGAAGGTCACGTCGCCGTCGGACTCGTCCGCCGCGACGTGGACGTTCTGGACGCCGGGGAGTCGGTCCGCGAGGCTCGTGAGTTCGTGGTAGTGAGTCGCGAACAGGGTCTTCGAACCGACCTGATTGGCGAGGTACTCCGTGGCGGCCCACGCGATGGAGATGCCGTCGTAGGTCGCGGTGCCTCGGCCAACCTCGTCCAGAATGACCAGCGAGTCCTCGGTGGCCGAATGGAGGATGTTCGATAGCTCCTGCATCTCGACCATGAACGTCGAGCGACCCTGCGCGAGTTCGTCCAGCGCGCCGACTCGGGTGTAGATGCCGTCCACGACCCGACCTCCGCGGCGTCGGCCGGGACGAAGCTCCCGATTTGGGCGAGCAGGGTTATCAGCGCGGCCTGTCGCATGTACGTCGATTTGCCCGACATGTTGGGTCCCGTGACGACGAGGAAGCGGCGTTCGTCGCGGTCGCCGGTGCGCCCGCGGTCGGACGAGGAGGAAGCACGCGCCCCGTCCATCCGGAGGTCGTTCGGGACGAACTCGGTCGTACGTTCGACCACGGGGTGGCGGCCCGCGTCGATGCGGAGGTCCCCCGACTCGGTGAGTTCGGGTCGGACCCAGTCGTTCTCGACGGCGTGGACCGCGAGGCTGGCGAGGGCGTCGAGTTCCGCGAGGGCGCGCCCCACCGACTGCAGAAGGTCGGCACGCCGGGCGACTCCCTCCCGCAGGTCGCCGAATAGTTCGTACTCCAGTTCGCCCCGGCGCTCTTCGAGGCGGAATATCTGGCGCTCGCGCTCGTCCAACTCGTCGGTGGTGTAGCGCTCGGAGTTCTTCAGGCTCTTGAGTCGGTCGTAGCGGTCGGGCACCTTCCCGGTCTCGGAGTTGCCGACCTGAATGTAGTAGCCGTCGGTCTTGTTGCGGTCCACTTGGAGGTGTCCGATGCCGGTCTTTCGCTTCTCGCGGTCGTCCAGCGTCGCAAGCCACTCTTTCGCCTCCTCGTGCTGGTCGATAATCTCGTCCAACTCGTCGTCGTAGCCCCGTCGGAACAGACCGCCCTCCGTGACGGTTCCCGGCGGGTCCTCGGCGAGCGCTCCCAACTCTTCGCGGAGGGCGGCGGCCGCCTCGCGGTCGGGCCGGGCGACAACCTCGGCGAGCGGTGAGTCCGATAGCCGGGGGTCGTTAGCGACGGCGTCGGCGACCTCGGGCAGGAGCGCGAGGGTCTCGCGCACCCGCAGGAGGTCGCGGGCGTCCGCGCTCCCGTGGGCCGCCTTGCTCGCCAGTCGTTCGAGGTCGTAGGCCCCGTCGAGGGTCTCCCGGACCGTCTCGCGGGCCAGTGCGGAGTCGGCGAACGCGGCCACGCCGTCGGCCCGTTCGCGGAGAGTCGGCAGGTCCTGTCGGGGGCGCTGGAGCCACTCCTTCAGGAGGCGCTTGCCCGGACTCGTCACGGTGTGGTCGATGGTGTCGAACAGCGACCCGTCGCGGTCGCCCTGCATCGTCTCGGTGAGTTCGAGGTTGCGCTGGGTTGTCGCGTCGAGCGAGACGTGGTCGTCGCCCTCGTAGGACTGGAGGCGCGTCATCGAGGCCTTGACGCCGGTCCCGGTCTCCTCGACGTACGAGAGCAGTGCGCCCGCGGCCTGCACCTGCGGGTTCTCGTTTCGCCTGCTCGCCCCCGCCGTCTCGTCGAGACCGACGCTGGCGAGGGTCTCCTCTCCGAACTGGGCCTTCGTCTCGTGGGTCGCCCGGCCGGGCGCGAACGCGTCGGCCTGATGCAGCGTGAGGGTGGCGTCGGTGCGCTCGCGCACTCGGTTGAGGAAGGCGTCGTCGTTGCGGACCTCGGGACCGGGCAGGACCTCGGCGGGGTCGAACCGGTAGAGTTCGGTGAACACCCGGTCGCTCGCGGCGTCGGCGTCCTCGCCGGTGACCTCCGTCACGAGGAACCGGCCGGTGGTCACGTCGGCCACGCCGAGACCGTAGCGCTCCGGCGAGACCCGGACGACCGCGGCCAGATACTGGGCCTCGGCGTCGGTCGTCTCCAGCAGGGTCCCGGGCGTCACGACCCGCGTAATCTCGCGGGCGTGGCCGTCGTCGGTCTCGTACTGGTCGGCGATGGCGACGCGGTAGCCCCGCTCCACCAACTGCTTGAGGTGGGGCGTGAGTTTGTCCACCGGGACGCCAGCCATGGGGTAACTGGACCCGTGGCTGGACTTCTGGGAGACCTTCAGGTCGAGCAGGTCCGCGACTTCCTCGGCGTCCTCGCCGAAGAACTCGTAGAAGTCGCCGACCTGCATCACGAGGAACTCGGCGTCGGTCTCGGCCTTGAGCGAGAGGAACTCCCCGACGATACCGGTCGCCTCGGCGTCAGCCTCGGACACGTCGGCCACCTCCCCGGTGGGACGAACGCGAGAGTAGAGTCATCATCGAGAGACAGGGGCGACGACGACTAAAACGGTGCGGAATCGCCTACGGGACCTCCGAAAAACGCGAGAACGTAGCGCCGCGGAACGTCAGGCCTCGACTACAGCTTCGCCGTGTCGCTCGACTACACCTTCGCCGTGTACCCGGCGTCCTCGACCGCGGCCGCGATGTCCTCGTCGGAGGCCTCCCCTTCGACCGTCACGCTGTCGCGCTCGTTGTCGGCCTCGGCGTCGGTCACGCCCGGCAGGTCCCGGAGCGCGTTCTCGACGTTCTCCTCGCAGCCGCCACAGCTCATGCCTTCGACGGTTATCTGTTTCGCCATGTGTGTGATTAGGGGAGCGTTCCTTTTCGGACTTTCCCCTTCGATTCTGCGCTCTACCCCCGATACGAAGTTCAGAAAATAAGGCGGAATACGGGGAAAGACCGATTCTCTGCCGAAAGTACCCCTGGAGTAGCGTTGCGGAGTAGCCACAACCCCGTAAAACCAGAGCGCCGTACCCGCTCGTATGGGTATCCAACAGGCGCTCCAGAACGTGCTGACGAACCCAACCTACCTCGCGGTGTGGGCCGTCGTCGTCGCGCTGTCGCTCGGCGTCCTCGTCTGGGACCTCCGGACGAACAACGCGGAACTGAAGAGCCTCATGAAGTTCGTCTGGGGGTTCACGGTGCTGTACTCCGGACCACTCGGTCTCCTCGGCTACTGGTACTCGGGCCGGACTCAGATAGACCACGACTCGCTCTGGCGAAAGGGGTTCCGGTCGGTCAGCCACTGCTACTCGGGGTGTGGCACCGGCGAGGTCCTCGGCGTCTCCATCGCGGTCGGTCTGTTCGCGTTCAAGACGACGGGCGTCGTCGTCCTCACCTTCGCGCTGGCGTACTTCTTCGGCTATCTCATGACGGTCGGTCCGCTTCTACAGGAGGGCGTCGGCCTGCGCGAGGCACTTTGGGACGCCTTCTACTCCGAGACCGCGAGCATCACCGTGATGGAAATCGTCGCCATCAGCACCGACGTATGGCTCGCGGGCGAGGCCGGACTGGGCGACGTGCTGTTCTGGACCTCGCTGGTGTTCTCGCTGACGCTGGGTCTCCTCGCGGCCTACCCGGTCAACCTCCTGCTCATTCGCTACGGCGTCAAGGGGGGGGATGATGAACCCCGCGGAGATGGGAACCGAGATGGGGGCGTGACGACACCGACTTCGCGCGAGACGAGCGAACCCTCGCTTCGAGTTAGCCACCGAGCGTAAGTCGCTCGCTATCGTGTCATTCAGATGCGATGGCACTAGCAGAACTCGAACTCAGCGACACCGCCGAGGAGTGCATGGACAACTGTCTGGAAGCGATGCAGGCCTGCGAGTGGTGCGCCGACCAGTGTCTCGACGAGGACATGGACATGGCCAAGTGCATCCGCCTCTGCCGGGACGTGGCCGACCTCACCAGCGAACACGCGCGGTTCATGGCGCGTAACTCCAACTACAGCGCCCAACTCGCGGAGGCCTGCGCCGGGGCCTGCGAGGAGTGCGCCGAGGAGTGTCGTCGTCACGACCAAGACCACTGTCAGGTCTGCGCCGACGTGCTGGACGACTGCGCCGAGTCGTGCCGCCAGATGATGCAGCAGGCGGCCTGACGGCGGTGTAGCAGGCGGTCTGACGACGGTCCCCGGCTCACAGCCGCGACTCGATTTCTTCGACCAGTTCGCGCGCCGCGGCGACGCGTTCGTCGGCCGCGTCGTTCCCGGTCGATTCGACGTTCGAGAGGAGCATCCGGACCTGTCCGACGCGCTTCTCGACGACCGCCTCGGGAACGTCCGGGCCGGTCGCGTCCCCGCAGACCGCCTCGGCCTCCCCGAGCCACTGGCTCGCCCGCGCCTCGACCGGCAACTCGGCGGTCGCTTCGAGGTGGTCGTGCAGGTCCGCGACGAGCGACGCGAGGTCCTCGTCGTCGCCCGAATCGTCCGCCCCGTCGTCCGGACTATTCGTGCCGTCGTCCGAATCAGCCATAGGCGTCCTACGTCGCGCTCTGGTAACAGTAGTGCGGTCGAAGCGACCTCGGTGCGGCGGTCGAAACGACACTCAAAGCGCGTCCCGCAA
Organism: Halorussus sp. MSC15.2; assembly: GCF_010747475.1. Taxonomy (NCBI): domain Archaea; kingdom Methanobacteriati; phylum Methanobacteriota; class Halobacteria; order Halobacteriales; family Haladaptataceae; genus Halorussus; species Halorussus sp. MSC15.2. The sequence continues at coordinate 129,062 of NZ_VSLZ01000007.1, forward strand.
CGCCAGCACGCGCTCGGCCAACTCCTCGCCGTCCTCCGCTACCACCTTCACTATCGCCTCCTTCCCGACTTCGCCCCGGTCAACGACAGCGACCGGGGTCCCCTCGACCGACTCGAAGGCCCGTCTGGCTCCCCACTGCATCGTGGACCCTTCGTGCTCCTTCACCTCGTCCGGTTCCGCACCCCGGTCGTACTCGTCGACCGCCCAGTCCAGACGCTCCAGCGCGGCCTCCACGTCCGAATCGAACCGGCAGTTCGCCGCGAACCGGAGGTCGGGGTCGAACTCCCTGCAGGCGAGCAGGAAGCGCGCGACGTGGCTCGACGCGCCGAAGCGCACGCCCCGGTTCGGTTTCACGCCGGAGAACGTCCGCGTGATGCGCCCCTCCACCGCGGCGGTCTCACCGATTGACTCGGCGTATGGCGTCGCGCCGACGACGTTCATCCCGACTTCCGGGACGAGGGCCGACACGTCGGTCTCCACGAACGTCTGGACGACCTCGCGGACCTCCTCCGCGGTCGGTTCGCGCGCCGCCCGGTTCCGCACCTCGACGCCGTGGTGGACCGCGCCCGGTCCCTCGCCCACGTCGAGGTGGTAGCGAACAGCGCGAGTCACGAAGTCCACGCCCGCTTCGACAGCGTCCGCGAGGTCGTCTCCCCGCGCGAGTCGGGCCGCGACGGCCGCCGAGAGCGCACATCCGGACCCGTGAGTCGCGTCCGTCTCGACGCGGGGATGCTCGAAAATCCGGGTCTCGTCCGGCGTCACCAGCACGTCTCGAAGCGTGGTGCCTCCGACGTGGCCGCCCTTGACGAGCGCCGCGTCGGCACCCATCGCCACCAGTTCCTCGCCCGCGGCGACCGCCGACTCGCGGTCCTCGACCGTCACGTCGGTCAGCACCGCGGCCTCGTCGGCGTTTGGCGTCACCAGCGCGGCCTCGGAAATCAGCCCCTCGTACGCCGCCTCGGCCTCGCGGTCGAGCAGTCGGTCGCCCGAGGTCGCGACCATCACCGGGTCCACGACGACGGGGAACGCCGCGCTCGCAACGCGGTCGGCGACGACTCCGACGATTTCGGCGGTGGCGAGCATCCCCGTCTTGGCCGCCCGCACGCCGAAGTCGTCGGTCACGGCGTCGATTTGGGCCGCGACCTCACCGGCGGGCAGGACGTGGGTGGACTCGACACCGCGAGTGTGTTGGGCCGTGACTGCGGTCACAGCGCTCGTCCCGAAGGCGTCGTGGGCCTCGATGGTCTTCAGGTCTGCCTGCACGCCCGCACCGCCGCCCGAGTCGCTCCCCGCGACGGTGAGCGCGACGGGTCTCTCGACCGGTGCCGGCGAGCGCGTCTCGGTCGCAGATAGTCGGCTCTCTCCGCTCATTAGTTGGTGGTAAAACAGCGTGGTACTTAGTGGTGCGGGGTCGAACTCGGGGACCGGCGTGAACTTGCGTGACGGTCTCCGAGAAAAGGGGCTACGACTGCGTCGCCCTCTCGCCCGCCGATTTCCAACCGGATACGCCGACCGACAGCAGGAGACCGCCCGCTCCGAGGACCGGCGAGAAGAACAGCATCCCGCCGACGCTACTGAGTGACAGCGCGACGAACCCGACCCACGCGGCGACGAGGCACGCTCCGACTGCGCCGAACGCGACCGAGACGACCCGTGAGCGACGGGAGAGCGAACGGAGGGGCCGTCGAACGCCGACGAGGAAGAGCAAAACGCCGAGTCCCGTGAGCCAAATCCAGTCGATGCTCCCGAGGAACGCGTCGACTGCGGGGACGGTGTTCGGCGTGTACGATGCGGAAAAGAGGGCCGAGACTGACCAGTAGAGCAGGAACGCTCCGGACAGTGCGGCACCGACCGAGACGGCGCGTCGGTGGCGTCTCTGGAGGGGAAGCATGCTATTGATTTTGCTTAGCTGTCGAGATAGTTAACAGTGGTTACTGTGCCACCACTCGACGTACGTCCCCCAATCGACGCTGGGCCAGACGTAGCCGTGGATTTCGGGATTCGGTTCGGGTCCCTGCGTGTTGTACGTCCACTCACCGTTTCGTTGCTGAATGATGGCTTGGTTGCGGAACGGCCCACCGCTACAGCCGTATGCGTCGACGACCTTCGTCCAGTCGATGTCGGTACCGTAAGCCGCGTACTCCGCCGTTTGGTGATACCCTTCTGATTTGAGGTGGTCCTGCACTTCGCTCTTCGAATTCCACGAATCGCTCACCCAGTTCCGATCGGGGCACGGGTGCGGGTCGTCTCGGGTTCCACCGCATCCGCCGTCCATAGTCGTCACGTCGCCGGACCACTGCTGACGGAGGCGCTTGCTCGCTCTCCCGATGGACTTCCCAGTGGCCTCCCCCGTCGCAATCCGTTCGAAGTACGGTTCGAAACGTCGGAAGAGTTGCTCCGCCCGTTTCGACCGAGCGCTAGGGTCGTTGATGCTTCGGAAGTCGATTTCGGCCAACTCGTTGTTGAGGCTCGCGAAGTCTTCGGCTACTCGCCGGTCGAACCCGGTAACTCCGTCTTCTTCTGCTCGCTTCTCCTCGACGGTTATCGTCAAGTCCGAGTCCAGAACCAAGTAATCGCTAACTGTACTCAGTGCGTTCTCGATTCTTCGACCGCGGTTCGAGCGACTCTGGCTCGCCGACTCCGCTGCCGTCGCCCCCGACCAGAGGGCGACCGACGTGAGACTCGCAGCACCGACCTGCTTGAGAACTGTTCGACGCTTCTCCGATGTTTGCCTGTCTGACACGATATGGATTTCTAATTCCGGTAAAATAAATTTTTCTGTTCTATAGATAGTAGAAAAGGAGGCTTCTGAGCGCATGCGTTCCGCTCCTCCCCGCGCTCGTATGGACGCCCTTTTAATCCCGCGAGACCCTACCTATGCCTATGATTTTCGAGAACCTACCGACGACACCCACGTCGGAGGAACTCATCGACAAGGCGTTCTCGCGGGCCGCGCGGGCGGGACGGGCCAAGAACGGGACCGAGGCCCAGCAGTCGATGCTCCAGACGGCGTCCAACATCCTGAGCGACAACATGCAGAACGTCGCCGCGGAGTGGCCGGACTTCGACGAGATTGACCCCTTCTACTACGAACTCGCCGACGCCATCGTGAACGTGGACGAACTTCGACAGAGCCTCTCTGAAATCCAGTGGGCCAGCAGGAAGACCCACGACATCGGACGCGAGTATCAGGGCAAACTCACGGGCGACGCCGACGCCGACCGCAAGATTCGCAAACAGGGGTTCGCCCGCCTCGCCGACATCGTCGAGGAGGTCGAAGACGACCTCCTGCGCGTCGGACAGGCCCATCAGGACCTCCGGCGCCTCCCCGAAATCGACCCGAGCGAACCGACCATCGTCGTGGCCGGATACCCCAACGTCGGCAAGTCGTCGTTCGTCAACGCGGTCACGAACGCCCGGAACGAAATCGCGGAGTACCCCTTCACGACGAAGGGCGTCCGCGTCGGCCACTTCGAGCGCGACCACATCCGCTACCAGATAGTGGACACCCCCGGCCTGCTGGACCGACCCGAAGACGAGCGCAACGACATCGAGAATCAGGCGGTCTCGGCGCTGACCCACCTCGCGGACGCCATCGTCTTCGTGGTGGACGCCAGCGGGTACTGCGGCTACCCCCTCGACGCCCAACTCGAACTCCGGGACGCCCTCGCCGAACGCTTCGGAGACGTGCCGGTCCTCACTGTCTGCAACAAGTCGGACCTCTCGACCGACGTGGAGGCCGACGCCTACATGAGCGTCGAGAGCGGCGAGAACGTCGAGGGCGTGCTGGACGACGCCGTCGAGGCGGTCGGGTACGAACCGGAACTCCCCTTCGACGACCGGGAGTAGGCCGCGGAGGGGGACGCAGCGAGCGACTCCCGAGTGGTGTTCGCGGTCTCGTAGTCCACGAAGTGAACCCGAACCGACGGATTCTGACTCGTCGCGGCGTTCAACTGCTGCTGGAGCCGATTCGCCAGTTCGGGATACTCCCGGTCCGACGTGCGACTGATGGTCACTGTGACCGACTCTGATTCTAACAGGCCGCCGCTGAACGCGTACTCGGTGGAGGTCTGGACGTAGGTGAGGTTCGCGTACGCCGGGTCCTGAAGCACCGAACTGACCTCCCGATTGATGGTCTGCTGGTAGGTTATCTGCTGGTACGTGGCGAACGTCGTGACTCCGACGACGAGGAGGAGTACCGCGACGCCGACCGCGACGGTCGCGGTCTGTTTGCGACTGTCGAACTGCCAGAGGCCCGGTTCGAAGCCGTTCGGCCGATAGCCGAGGTAACGGAGCGTGGTGAACGCGGCGGCGTTGATGCCGATGAGCGAGACGAGCAGGAGGACTAGCGACCCCGCCGCGACGATGGGGAATCCCCAGATGATAGCGATGCCTGCGGTCGCCGCCGCCGGAATCAGCGCCGCGGCAATCATGACGCCGATGAGCGAAGTCGGTCCCTTCGTCGTGAGTCCGAACGCGGAGGCGCTCCCCGCGGCGAGACCGACCGCCACGGTCAGCAGACTCGGCGCGACCCGCGAGCTAATCTGCCCGAGGGCGGTGATTCGCAACTGGGGGACGAACGAGAACGTCCGGAGAATATAGCCGAACGCCAGCGCGCTCACGACGGCGACGCCGAGTCCTATCGCCTGCAACTTGATGCTGTCCGCGAGCATCTCCCTGTCGCCGGTGACCGCGCCGACGCTCGCGGTGAGGACCGGCCCGACCATCGGCGCGATGACCATCGACCCGACCACGATTGCGGGCGAGTCGAGCAGCAGGCCCGCGGTGGCGATGATGGCGCTCAGGAATATCATCCAGACGAACGACGTCCGGTCGTGGGCCATGTCGCGGGCCTTCGACCGGAGTTCCTTCCGGGTCAGCGGGTCGAAGTCGTCGGAGTACCTGTTCTCCAACCGTTCCATGTTCGGCGTGGAGGCGGTCTCGGCCGTCGCCATGACGGTGTACTTCTCCTCTTCGAGTCCCGCGTCGTTGAGCGCGTCCATCACGTCGCCGACCCCGTCGCTCGGGAGGGGGAACTCCACGAGTACCTGCTCGCTCGTCCGCTCGTCGGTTTCGAGAACGGCGTAATCTATCTCCTTCGAGTCGAGCGCGCCCAGAACCGGGCCGCGTCGCTCGTCCGGAATCAGGACGTGTATCAGTCGCACAGCAGAGCCACGGCGTACCGACGCAAAAACATTCAGGCCACCTGAACCCGCTCTACGGACCGATACCCCGGTCGCCCGGAGGAGACCTACGCGCCGGTCGCGTTGTAAGTCACTTGCACCTGTGCGACGACCGTCACCGGTCCCGACTCGATTTGCGTTCCGGACTGGCCGGCCGCGTTCGCAGAGAGCGACTCGGCCCTCACGGGACTGTAACTCACGTCGCCGGTCGAGGCGCTGTGGACGCCGGTGACGGTCAGGTTCGCGCTCTCGGCGATGACGTCGGCGTTCGCGCGGGCGCTGTCCATCGCGTCCCGGAGCGCCTCGGCGCGGACTTCCCTCCGGCGCTCCTCGGACAGCGTGAGTTCGACGCTGTCCACGCGGTCGGCCCCGTTCGAGACCGCCGCGTCGATGATAGCGCCCGCCCTGCTCGTGTTCGACAGCGTAATCTCGAAGGCGTGGACGCCTCGGAACCCGGCGGGTCGCCGTTCGCCGCCTTCCTCGCGGTACTCCTGTTCGATGTTGTACGCGACCGTCCGAATCTGGTCGTCGGCGACGCCCGCCCGTTTGAGCGCCTCGCGCATCCGCGTGACGTTCTCCGCGAGTCGCTCGCGGACCACGTTCGCGTCGTCGTCGCTGGCGACGACTGCGACACGCACGACGGCTTGGTCGGGCGTGGCCGCGGCCTGCCCGGTCGCGGAGACGCCGATGGTCTTACCGCCGCGGTCGGGTTGTTGGGTCTGTGCGCTCGCGTCGGCGGTCGGGGCGACGCTCCCGACGCATCCGGCAGTCACCAGCAGGAGGGCGACACCCACGGTTGCAAGTACTCCTTTGTGCATCGCTGCGTGGTACGACGGGGGCCGAGAAAAAGCTCCGCTTGAGTGAAATCGCGATTTGACCTACGCGGAGTCTATCTCGACGAACCGGACCTGCACGGTCACGGACCGGCCGGTACTGCGCCGGATGCGCTGTTTCAGTCGCTCGGCCAGTCGCGGGTACTCCTCGCCGGGCGCTCTGCCGACCGTGACTATCACCTGTTTCGATTGCCCGAACGGCGGTGCCCTGTTCCCCTCGAAGTCGACGTTGAGAAGCGTCGGTGTCCCCTCCTGTGAGAGCGCGGCGTCGATTTCGTTCTGGGCCTCGTTCTGGAACGTCGCGTTCTGGACGGTGGCGTAGGTGACGCCGCCGAGGAACACCGAGAGGACGGCGATGGCGACCACGAGGACGCCGATGCGCTTGACCAGCGTCGCTCGGGTCTCGCTGAGTTCGAACCAACTCCGGGGCTGGTAGCCGAGATACCAGAGCACGAGCAATCCGGAGAGGTTGATGGAGAGGAGGTTGACGAGGACCAGCACGAGCGAACTGACCGCGGCCATCGGTTGGCCCCACGCGATGGCGACGCCGACTGCGGCGGCGGGCGGCACGAGCGCCGCGGCTATCATGACGCCCACGAGCGCCACCGAGACGCCGGAGGCCAGACTCAGCACGCCCGCCGCGCCCGCGCCGAGCGCGACCACTAGCGAGAGGAAGTCGGGGGTCAGTCGGCCGCTCACCTGCGAGATGGCGAAGATGTTCGTCCCCGGCGGGACGAGAAAACCGTATCGCACGCCGAACGCGAACAGCGTCGAACTCGCGACGGCGGCGAACCCGCCGATGAACTGGAACTTCACGCCCTCGCGGAACAGCTCGCGGTCGCGGAGGACGGTGCCGACGCTCGTGCCCATCGCCGGACCGATGAGCGGGGCGATGACCATCGACCCGACGACGACCGCCGCCGAGTCCAGCAGTAGCCCCGCGGTGGCGACGACCGCGCTGATTATCGTCATCGCCAGATAGGTCTGTAACTCCGGCACCATCTCGCGGGCCTTGGTCGTTATCTCCTCGCGGGCGATGTGTTCGGACGCGTCGCTGTCCTCGGTGTACCGCTTTTCGAGTTCCTCGAACCGGCGGGACGTGTCGGTCTCCGCGTCGATGATGACCGCGTGGGGGTCGTCGCCGAGTCCGGCGTCCTCCAACTTGTCCAGAATCGGCTGGACGGCGTTGGTCGGCAGCGGGAAGTAGGCGATGGCGGTGTACTCCCGGCCGCTGGTCTCGTCGGTCAGCATGTAATCGATGCCCTCCGAATCGAGCACGTCGGAGACTAGCTCCCGCTTGCCCGCCGGAATCGAAACCTGCACGAGCCGCATATGTTCGGAGATGGCACGGAAGAGGTAAATAAGCCGCGCCAACAGAACTGTTTCAGCGCGTCGAGGACCGACCGCACCCGAGGACGCCGATTCGGTGGAACCGCGGCCGTTAAACGTCGTCACGCCCAATCGGGGGTATGTTCGAGAGTCGCCCGGGCCGCGACGCCGAAGTCGTCTTCGTCGGCCGGTCGAACGTGGGGAAGTCCACGCTGATGCGCGAACTGACGGGCCACACCTTCGACACGGGGAGCAAACCCGGCGTCACGCGGTCGCCCAACCACTACGACTGGGCCAGCGACGATTTCGTACTGACCGACCTGCCGGGGTTCGGCTTCATGTCGGGCGTGCCCGAGGAGCAACGCGAGCAAATCAAGACCGACATCGTGCGCTACATCGAGGACAACGCCGACAAGATACTCGTAGGCGTCCTCGTCGTGGACGGCAAGAGCGCGGTGGACATCATCGACCGCCACTCGGGCGAGGACGAGGTGCCCTACGATGTGGAGATGTTCTACTTCCTCCGGGACGTGGACATCCCGGTCGTCGTCGCGGTCAACAAGATGGACAAGGTGGACGACGAGGACGAGCGCCTGAACGAACTCTGCGACCGCCTCGGTCTCCACCCGCCGTGGAAGCAGTGGCAGGACACGATAGCGCCCATCAGCGCCAAGCGCGGTAACATCGACGCGCTGAACGAGGCCGTGAAGGACCACCTCCACGAGCAGAAGCGCGACGACCTGCTGAAGTTCTTCTCGTAACCGCCCGTTCTCTCCCGACTCGTCCCGGAGCGCGTTCACTGTCGGCGGGTCGAGAGTTAAGGGGTTTCGTGTGCTACCCGCTCGCATGTACGACCGCGTGCTTCTCCCGACGGACGGGTCCGAGGCAGCGGAGGCCGCCGCCGAACACGCCTACAGTCTCGCCGAGCGATACGACGCAGAACTGCACGTGCTTCACGTCGTTCCGGAGAACGAAACCACCGCAATCGTCGGACGCGGCGACGAGCGACTCGACGCGCTCGAAGCGCGCGGCCGCGACGCCGTTACGCCCCTCGTCGAGGACGCCACCGCCCGCGACCTGTCGGTGACCAGCGCGATAGAGGTCGGGACCCCGTATCGGCAGATTCTCGCGTACGCCGACGAGGAGGACGTCGATATCGTCGTGATGAGTACGCACGGCCGGTCGGGCGTCGGCCGGGTCGTCATGGGGAGCGTGACCGAACGCGTCATTCGCGTGGGCGAGACGCCCGTCGTCGCCGTCCCGCGAGCGTAATCACGGCGTTCGCAGAACGTAAAGCACCTCCCCCTTCAGTGGCTACGCCAGCGTAATGGCTTCCAGCGGAGTCCCGGGGCAGTTCTCTACCGCTCTGCGGTGGGCCGACGAACGCCATCTCCACCATCAGATGTTCGTCGCCGCGCTCTTAGGCGTCACCGTCGGCGTCGTCGCCACGGCCTTCCGCGTCGTCTGGTTGGCGCTCAAACACCAGCTCTGGACGGCGTTGAACGCGCCCATCTGGCGAGTCGTCGTCAGCACCGGGGCGGGGATTCTCATCGGTGTCATCCTCTACGCGACGTTCTACCCGGGGGCGCTCTCGGCGCTCGTCCAGCAGTTCCACCGCGAGGGCCGCGTCGAGATGGCCGAGAACGTGCCGGTCATCCCGGTCGGACTCGTCGGCCTCGTCGCCGGACAGAACGCCGGTCCCGAAGGGGTGATGAGCATCGTCGGCGGGTCGTTCGGCACGAAGATGTCCGAGTTGTTCGAGTTCGACAACTCGACGAAACTGCTGACCCTCGCCGGGATGGGCGCGGGGTTCGGCACGATTCTCGGCGCACCTATCGGCGGGGCGCTCCTCTGGTTGGAACTCCCGCACAAGCGCGGCCTCGAGTACTACGAGGCCATCGTGCCGACCTTCGTCGCGAGCTTCGCGGGCTATCTCACAGAGGTGCTGCTCGGAGGGATGGAGTTGTTCCCGGCGTGGCGAGCGAGTTCGCTCGTCCCGGTCGAACCGTGGCAGTTGGCCGCGGCGATTGGCGTCGGTCTCGTCTGTATCCCGTTCGGCTTCGTCTACACGCACCTGTTCGCGTTCGTCGGGCGGTTGTTCAACGAGTGGTCGCCCGCGGTGTACGTCCGAACGACGCTCGCGGGTCTCGGTATCGGCGTCTTGGGCTACGTCCTCCCGCTGACGTACTTCTACGGCGGGTCGAAGATGAACGTGCTCCTGTCGGGGACGTTCACCGTCGAGCGGTTGCTGCTCGTCCTCGGCGGGACGATGATAGCGGCGGCGCTCACGATTCACGGCAACTGGCTCGGCGGACTCATCATCCCCCACATGTTCATGGGGGCGCTCGTCGGACAGGCCGCCGGACTCGTCGTGCCGGGACTGCCGCCGATGTTCGGGATGCTGGCGGGGATGGCGGCGTTCAACTCGGTCGTCACGGCGACTCCCCTCTCGTCGGCGCTCATCGCAATCGCGTTGACGAACGGGGCCAGCATCACGCCCGTGTTTCTCGCCAGTCTGGTCGCGTTCGTGGGCAGTCCGAACGTCCAGTTCTTGGAGGTCGCGGCCCCGCGAAGCGAGGCACCCGCCTTCCACACTGACGACGATTGACACCGGAGCGGAACGTCTCTGGTCTCCCGACAACCGAAGCGCGACTGGCCGACACGCCTACCACGCTCGCCACCGACTCGTCTACCCATGCCAGAACTGACCGAAGACGACGTGGCGAACGCCGTCGTGGACGGCGAGGGGAACCGAATCGGCATCGTCGCGGACGTCGAGGACGGCACCGCGTACGTGGACCCGGCGGACGACCTCGCGGGGCCGCTCAAGACGAAGTTGGACTGGGGCGCGGACACGAAGGACACCTACCCCCTCCGGAACGACGCGATAGCCGACGTGACCGACGACGAGGTTCGCCTGCGCGACGAGTACGTGGGTCACTGACGACCGGTCCGGAGTGGGGTTCGTCCGGAGTCGCGAATCGCCCGCACCGAACGTCCGATTCAAAGGTCGAAATTCCCGGCCCCAAGGTCAAACTACGTCACGACGCAATCGCACCCAATGGCTCAGACCCCGGCCTACGAGGTCGTCGTCGTCGGTGGCGGCCCCGCTGGACTCACGACCGCGCTCTACGCGACCCGCCTCGGCCACCGGACCGCGCTGGTCAACCGCGAGGGCGGCCGGTACGAGTCGGTCTCGTTCGTCCACAACCTCGTCGGCGTCTCCGAGGAGACGTCCGGACGCGACGTGACCGAACTCGCCATCGACCAACTCGAAGAGTACGGCGCCGACTACTACTGTGACGACGTGCGCGCGGTCGAGGAGGTCGAACGCGACCGGGCCGCCGCGACCGAGTTCGAGAACGAGAGCGACGACACCCAGTTCCGCGTGACCGCCGAGAACGTCGCGCTCCGGGCCGACCGCGTGGTCCTCGCGACCGGGTTCACCGACGTTCCCCCGCGAGTCCGGGACCTCCGCCGGTTCACCGGCCGGGGTCTCCACTACTGCGTCCACTGCGACGCCTACACCCTCGGCGACGAACCCGTCTTCGTCCTCGGCCACGAGGACCACGCGGCCGAGGTGGCGATGCTCCTGCTCAACTTCACCGACGAGGTGGACGTCCTGCTGAACGACGAGGACCCCGACTGGAGCGACGACGTGGCCGAGCAGGTCGAGACCCATCCGGTCGCTGTGGTCGAGGACCGCGTGGACCACGCGTTCGCCGCGGAGGACTCGGACCACGCGACCGGCGACGACGCCCCGTGGCTCGGCGGTCTGGAGTTCGCCGACGGCCGCACCCGCGAGTACGGCGGCGGGTTCGCCGTCTACGGCAGGGAGTACAACAACGACCTCGCCGCGGCACTCGGGTGCGACCTCCGCGACGACGGTGCCGTGGCAGTGGACGAGGACCGCGAGACCAGCGTCTCGGGCGTCTACGCCGTCGGCGACCTGACCCACGGTCAGAATCAGACGCCCATCGCCATCGGCGACGGCGCGTACGCCGGCATCGCGCTCCACAAGGACCTCAGGCAATTCCCGGTCGCACCCGACGAACTCGACCGCGTCCCCGACCTCGGGGTGCCCGCGATGCCCGACGACCTCCGCGCGCGGATGTGGCGCGTTCGGGCGGCCGACGAACACGCGGGGATGACGCCGCCGGACGAGTGAGACCCGACTCAGACGACCCTGTTCGTCATCTCGTCGCCAGACTCCACGCGCTCGACGTTCTGCCTGACTAACCACGCGATGTGTCGGAAGTAGTCCCGCTCGGCCGCGGCGCGGTGAGGCGTCACGAGAACCTCCTCGAAGTCCCAGAGCGGCGAATCCTCCGGCAGGGGTTCCTCCTCGAATACGTCCAGTCCCGCGCCGGCTATCTCGCCGTCGCGGAGCGCGGCGACCAGTTCGTCCTGCACGACCACCGGCCCGCGGGCGACGTTGACGAGGTAGGCGTCGTCGCGCATCGCAGCGAACTCGTCGGCTCCGACCATCCCGGTGGTCTCGTCGGTCAGCGGGACCGCCAGCGCGACGAACCGGGCGTCCGCGACGGCCTCGTGGAGGTCGTCGGGCGTGTAGACCGCTTCGGTGTGGGGCGTGGGTTCGCCCGAACGCCGGACGCCGACCACGTCCATCCCGAGGGCGTCGGCGCGTTCGGCGATTCCTCGGCCGAGGGTGCCGAGTCCGACGACGCAGAGGCGCTCGCCGTCGAGCGTGAACGGGTCGTCCCACGCGGGGTGGCGCCACTCGCGGTCCTCCTGCGCGCGGACGTAGGTGTGGAGGCGGCGCGCGAACGACAGCATCAGGCCGACCGCGAACTCGCCGACGGAGGTGTCGTGGATGCCGGTGCTGTTGGTCAGGGTGACGCCCCGCTCTTCGAGGACGTCCAGCGGGAAGCGGTCGTACCCGGCCTGAATCGAGTGAATCCAGTCGAGGTCCGCGTCGAGGAAGGCGTCGGAGTACGCGAAGGTCACGACCGCGTCGCAGTCGCCGAGTTCGTCGTCACCGACGACCGGGACCGCGACCCGCGGGTCGCTTTGCTCCCCGCTCGTGTCCGAGGCGCGACGCGCCTCGCTACCGAGGTCGTCGAGCGCGTCGCGGAGTCGTTCCGGTGGGAAGACGGCGCTCACGGAGTCGTGGATGCCGAGACGGCGTACCTGCATGGCTGACTGTCCGGAGTCTCGGCGGTTGAATCTTCGGGTCGGGGAACTATCGACTGTCTCGCGGGACGACTTCACTCGGTTGCCCGGACTCGTCACTACTGTCCGGCGTATCGAGACCCAGTCCTCCCCGCAGAAACCACCGTGCCGTGAATTATCGAACGGTGGCTCGGTGAAAGTTCCTCGTCACAAGGGGCTCGGAGGGGGTAACTTTCTTCATCGCCACCGGGTAGTGCTACCGCCCGGAGCGTGATGAATCCATCCTTGTCGGACGCGGGCGAGAGCGTTCTACGACCGGCCCGCCTCGCGACAGCGGAAGTTCGCGAAGGTCCGTTCCGGCGAGACCTCGTCCACCGAAACCGACTCGACGCGGAACCCGGCCGCTTCGAGCAACCCCCGCGCCTCGCTCTCGGAGACGTGATACTCTACCGTCGTCGCGTCCCACTTCTCGACTTCGACCGGTCCGTCGCCGAGTTTGAATCCGACTCTCGCGACCCCGCCGGGCCGAAGCACGCGCACGAACTCGCTCAGCGCCGTCTCCATCTCCTCCGGCGGGACGAAGAACAGTGACGCGGGACACCAGAGACCGTCGAACCGGTCGCTCTCGAACCCGAGTCGGCGGACGTCCATCTGGAGGTATCGGCCGGGACGGTTCTCGCGGGCGTACTCGACCATGCCGCGTGCGAGGTCGATGCCGACCGGGTCGAGACCGCGGGTCAGGAAGTACTCCACGTCACGGCCGGGTCCGCACCCCGCGTCGAGGACGGCCGGACCGTCGAGCGACTCGACGAACGAGTCGAGGAGGTCGCGGAACGTCTCCGGTAACGCGTCGAGTCCGGTGTCGGCGTCGAAGTCGGCCGCGTACTGGTCGTAGAGGTCTGCGGGCGGTACCGGCATCGGTACGACTTCGAGGCGCGCCGAGTTGAGTGTTCGGCCGGAGTCGTTCCGGGCCGCCGTCACTCGCCGTCGCGCCACGCCGAGAGCGCCCGGAGTTCGTCGGCGACCGCCGAGACTCCGCTCTCGTCCAGCACGCCGCGCTCGGTAATCACGCCCGAGAGCAGGTCCGCGGGCGTCACGTCGAACGTCGGGTTCAGCGCCTCGACTTCGGCGTCGCCGTCGTACACCGCTCGGGCGTCGCCCGCCTCCAGATGCACCGCGTCGTCGGTCCGGACCTTGTCGCTGGCCGCGACCGTGTACGCCGGAACACCCTCTCTCTCTGCGGCCAGCGCGGCCCCGCGCGTCCCGGTCTTGTTCACCACCCGCCCGTCGGGCAGGACGGCGTCGGCACCGACGAGTAGCGCGTCCACGTTTTCGGTCGCCAGCACGTGCGCGACGGCGGCGTCGGTGTGGAGCGTCACGTCCGGCCCCTCCGGGTCCGCGGCCAGTCGCTCGGCGACGCCGACGCCTTCCCGGGCCGGACGCGACTCGGCGACGAACGCGCGGTCGGCCGCGGGGAGCGCGTCGAAGACGGTCCCCGAGCGAGAGAGCGTCAGCACGGTTCCGCCCCGAATCTCCGCCGCGGCGTTCGCGGCGGCCCGCTCGTCCACCCGGTAGGCGCGCTCGATGCCCTCGCGGGCGGCGCGTTCGACGGCCATCGCGGCGGTCTCGTCGTCAGCCTCGTCGTCGGCCGCGTCGCTCGCCGCCGCCATCGCGCGATTCACGCGGTTGCCGACCGCGGCCATGCTCGGCCGGGCGTCGAGCAGTCGCTCGGCGAGGGCGGCGAGTTGGGACCACCCGCCGTTCCCCTGCACGGCGAACGACCCCGCCCGGTCACGCAGGACTTCGAGCGCCCGGACCGAGAGAGAGGCCGACCCGCGGTCCTCGTCCTCGGCGACCTGCTGGACGGTGGGCGCGACCCGCGAGTAGGCGGTCCAGAGGTTCGGCACGGTGTCGCGCCGGAGGATTTCGGTCGGATGAACCCACTCGGACTCGTCGGTCTCCCAGTCGGTCTCGGCGTCCCGGTGCTCGCAGTCGAACAGGTAGGGGTGGACGACCCAGCGCGTTCCGAGTTCTTCGTCCTCGAACTCGAAGGCCGTGCCCTTGCGAGCGAGCGTGCAGGCGTCGAGCAGGCCGGTCTCCTCGGCTATCTCCTCGCGGGCCGCGGCGTCCTCGCGGGCGTCGGCGGGCGAGGGTTCGGAGGACGCGGTCCGGCCTCCGGCGTCGGGGTCGCCCTCGGCGTGGCCCGCCACGCCGCCCCACTTACCGGGGTAGGAACCGACCGCCTCGGAGCGCCGCAGCAACAGCACCTCACCGCGATTCCTGAGGAAACAGGTGACGACGTGGGTCCTCTCCATATTCGACGCGTCGGTCCGGAGCGGCTTGAACTCCCGGTCCAAAAAGAGGCAGTGTCGCGGCCGCAGACCTACGCCTCGGTCGTGGTCTCGTTCGTCGCAGTCTCGTTCGTCTCGGTCCCGTTCGTCTCGGTCTCCGCTGTCGCAGTCGCCTCGGTGTCGTCGGTCGGTTGGTCGCCCGAGAGCGGTCCGACGCTCGACCGGACCTCGTTCAACTGGCTGACCGTCGGCGCGTTCACGATGGTGACCGTCGTCTCGTTCACGTCCACGTAGAAGGCGTCGGCGAAGCCCCCACGGTCGATGCGCCACACGTTCGGGGCGACTTCCTCGCCGCCCCAGTACCGGAGGACCTGCCTGTAGCCTTCGACGAACTGCGTGGCGTCCTGCGGGGAGTCCCACGCGAGTCGCCAGACGTACGCCCCCGCGCCGGACTCGTTCCGGTAGACGTGGAGGCGGTCACCGTCCCACCCGGTGGAGAACTGGGACTCGTAGTTCAGCGGGTCGAAGTCGCTGACGTTACCCGTCTCGTTCCGGTTGAACCACTGGGCGGGCGGAACCACGTTCGACTGGCCCTGACTGTGGTAGTACGGGTAGATGAACATCGCCATCAGCGCGGCCTCACCGAGTTGGCCGTAGCCCGGTCGGTCCGGCGGCCTGACGCGACTCCACGCCTCGGTGGTCTCGTCGTTCAGCGAGACGTTCGTCGGTTGGTCGATGCCGTACTTCTGCGGGTGGATGACCTGCTCCGTCGAGGCGGGCAGGTCGGCGTAGAGCGCGTTCACGGCGTCCCAGCCGCCGACCTCGTGGACCATCCGGACGAACGCCGGACCGTCGCTGTACGGCTGGTACTTCAGCAGGTAGACGCCGATGTTGGCCAGCGGCCCGGCGCTCCTGCGCGAGGGCGGTTCGAGGCAGTTCCACGCCTCCCCGCACAGTTCGTCGTAGAGTTGCTCGGTGAGTCTCGCGTCGCCCTCGACGATGCCGTTCCGGGCGTTCACTTGGTCGCGTAACTTCGCGGCGAACGGCTTGCCCGAGAGGTTGTACTGCTGGTCCTGCCACGCGTGCATTAACTCGTGGGCGAGCGTCAACTCGTCCATCCGGAGCGTCTCGGCGCTCTCGGCGATGACCACGATTCTATCGCCTCGCGGACTGTAGAACCCGAGGACGCCGGAGCCTCTGTTCCGTCTCTGAACCGCGATGGAGTCGGCCGACTCGTTGACGAGGAACAGCGCCTCGAACTTCCCGTTGTCGAACGCTCGGAGTCCATCCGAGACGTTCCGGCCTGCCTGCTGCTGGCGGTACTCCTCTCGACTCAGCAGTTCGACCGGCACGGACTGATTGAACTCGACGCACCGGACCGCCTCGACGCGCGCCATCGTCCGCGAGACGATGGTCTCGCGCTCCTCGCGCTGGACCCCGTCGTCCTGACTCACGTCGATGGACTCGTCGTACCAGTAGCCGTTCTCCCACCCTTTCACGTCCGACGCGGGGTCGAGCCGTTCTCCGGCGGCGTCGCCGCACACGACGCCACCGTCGCGTTCTGCGTTCCGCCGTCGTCCTGCGCGCTCGTCGCTCTGCTCTCTGTTACCCCGTTCCCCGTCGCTACGTTTGCTGTCGCCGTCGCGGCGTTTGCTGTTGGCGCGTTCGCCGTCGCAGCGCTCGCAGTCCTCTTCGACGTACTCGCACCCACCGTCGCTCCGGCGACACCCGACGCGAGGAGCAACAGTACCAGTAGCGTCGCTGTCGTTCCGTTACCGTGTGTTAGCATTCCCCCTGTCTCCCCCACCATTGACAGTGACCACCGCACCCGGCAAAAGACCACCGCTTGTGACACCGCCCTGAACGTTTTTGCCGACCGGCCCTGAAACCACGTCCATGGTCGAAATTGCGATTATCAGCGACACGCACGTCCCGTCCCGCGCGGACCGAATCCCCGACTGGGTCGCCGAGCGCGTCCGCGAGGCCGACTACACCATCCACGCCGGCGACTTCGACAGCCCCGAAGCCTACGAGACTGTCGCGGACCTCGCGGGTGACAACTTCACCGCCGTCGCGGGGAACATGGACCCGGAGTCGCTCGACCTGCCGGAGATAGCCTCGGTCGAGGTCGGCGACACCACCTTCGTCGTGACCCACGGCACCGCCGCCACGGCGGAGGAGTACGAGGAGACCATCGCCGAGGCCGTCAACGAGGAACTGACCGGGCCGGGCATCGCGGTGGCGGGCCACACCCACGCGGTCGTGGACGACGACATCGAGGGCATCCGGTTCCTGAACCCGGGGAGCGCGACCGGCGCGGACCCCGCGAACGTGGCGACGATGATGACCGTCGAGATTCTCGAAGGCGAAGTGAACACGAAGATGTACGTCGAAGACGTGCGGGTCGAGAACCCGGAGAAGTACCCCGAGGCGTAGGTCTCTCCGACGAGGTTCGCTTCCGTTCCCGGCTTCGCTCGTCCTTCTCTCACCGTCGTCACTTGCCCGTTTCGGGCGGGTTTTTACCTCCGACGCGCCAATCTCCGGGTATGGACGTGTTCGCGGTGCCGGGACTGCCAGAGGTCCGGCCGGGCGACGACCTCGCGGCCCTCGTCGAATCGCGGGCCGACATCCGGGACGACGACGTACTGCTGGTCGCAAGCACCGTCGTCTCGAAGGCCGAGGACCGACGCGCCGACCTCGACGACTTCCCGGCGGGACCCCGAGCGAAGGAGATAGCCGAGCGACTCGAAGCCGTCTCCGGCGAGGAGAAGGACCCCCGATTCGCGCAGGCCGTCTTGGAGGAGAGCACCGAGGTAATCGTGGACGCGCCGTTCCTGCTCACGGCGACGAGGTTCGGTCACGTCGGCGTCAACGCGGGCATCGACCGCTCGAACGTCGGCGACGAGGGGCACGACCTCCTGCTGTTACCCGAGCGTCCGAGCGAGAGCGCCGACCGAATCCGGCGCAACCTCTCGGCCGACCCCGCCGTCATCGTGACCGACACCTCCGGGCGGCCCTTCCGGCACGGCCAGCGCGGGGTCGCCATCGGGTGGTCCGGTATCCAGGCGTCGCGCGACTGGCGGGGCGAGACCGACCGCGACGGCCACGAACTCGAAGTCACCGTCGAGGCGGTCGTTGACGAACTCGCGGCCGCGGCGAACCTCGTGACCGGCGAGGGCGACGACGGCCTCCCGGTCGCGGTCGTGCGCGACTGGGAGTTCGGCAACCACGAGGGGAGCGACAACCTCTACCGCGACGTGGACGGCGACTTCGTTCGGCAGGCGCTCAGGGGGTGGGAGTTTGCGCGGAATTGAACTCACGCCCGAACACCCCGTCTCCGACCTCGTGGACATCGGTCGGGAGGCCGAGCGCGAGGGGTTCGACGCGCTGTTCGCCAGTTGCCACTACAACAACCGCGACCCCTTCGTCGTCCTCGACAGGGTCGCGGCCGCGACCGACGACCTGCTGGTCGGGCCGGGCGTCGCCAACCCCTACGAGAGCCACCCGGTCTCGCTGGCCTCGCGCGTGGCGACGCTCGACGAGACCAGCGGCGGTCGGGCGGTCTGCGGTCTCGGCGCGGGCGACCGCTCGACGCTCCGGAATCTGGGCTTCGAGCGCGACAAGCCGCTCCGGCGCGTGCTGGAGACGATGAAGGTCTCCCAGAAGCTCTGGGCGGGCGAGCGCGTGGACCACGACGGCACCTTCCGAGCGACCGACGCCGGTCTCAACTACGAGGTCGGCGCGGCCCGCGAGGACGACATCCCGGTCTACGTCGGCGCGCAGGGACCCCACATGATTCGGATGTCCGCGAAGCACGCCGACGGCGTGCTCGTCAACGCTTCCCACCCCGACGACTTCGCGTGGGCCGACCAGCAGGTCGAGAAGGGACTGGCCGAGCGCCCCGAGGACCGAGGCGGGCGCGACGAGTTCGACTTCGCGGCCTACGCCAGCGTCAGCGTGGCCGAGGACGCAGAGACCGCCCGCGAGGCCGCGAGACCGCCGGTCGCGTTCATCGCCGCCGGGGCGGCCCCGCCGGTCCTCGACAGACACGACGTGGACCGCGACCGCGCGGCCGAAATCGGCGACGCCATCGAGTCCGGCGACTTCGAGGCGGCGTTCGATGCGGTCACGCCGAAGATGATAGACGCGTTCTGTATCGCCGGAACGCCGGACGCCGCCGCGGAGAAGATTTCGGGAGTGCTGGAGTACGCCGATAGCTTCGTCGCCGGGTCGCCGCTCGGTCCCGACCCGAAGGACGCGGTCAGCCTCGTTGCTGGGGCGCTGGACGCGGCCGAGTAGCGGGGCGACTGAGAAGCGGCGTTACCGCTGGTGTGCGGGCGGCCGTCCGACCGAGTCGGGCACGATGTAGTCCACGATTCCGCCCGCGGCGAGGTACCCGAACACGAGCGACGGAAGGACCACCAGCAAGAACCCCACCGTCAGCAGGAGGATGGAGGTCGGGAAGGCAAACGCAACGTCGGTGAAGTAGCCAATCATGTCCAAGACGTTCTGGATGATGCTCGCCATGTCTACACGTCTGGAGTCGGGATACTTGTTTGCTCCGTATGCGGACGATACTCCGGCACGCTTACGACGGGTGGCTCCGTACTTCGGGGCGTGAGTGACGACGCATCGCTCGACGGCTTCGAATCGACGGCCGCGACCGAGAGCGACGACGCCGACCCCGCAGTCTCGACGTACGAGTGGTCGCCCGCGGGCGGCGAGTGCGCCGACTGCGGCGCGTCTGTCGAACGCCGGTGGCGCGCGGACGGCGAACGGGACGGCGGTCTCGTGTGCGCCGACTGCAAAGAGTGGTAGGTCGGACGCGTCCGTTCCCCCCGTCACCTCAGTCGATGTCCGGATGTAGAAGAGCGGAGCTATCTCTCACTGTTCCCGGCGTCGTCGTTCGCGAGCAGGCGGGTTTCGAGGTACTCGTCTACCTCCGCTCGGACCGCCCGGAGCGCCTCGGGGTCGTCGGTCGTAGTGCGCTCGGTCAGCGCGGCGTTGACCAGCGAGACGAGGAACGCCGCCGACTGCTCGGCGTCCACTTCGCGGAAGGTCCCCTCCTCTATGCCGTCCTCGATGACGCCCGCGATGTGCTGGCGGAAGTAGCGGTCGCTCTCCGTGAAGTGACACTCGTAGTCGTCGTCCTGCACCGCCTGCGCCCGGAGTTGGACGAAGACGCCGACGAACTCGTCGTCCGTCTCCGGGTCCGGCGGGAAGACGCTGTCGATGAACGCCGTGAGCCGTTTCGGCGCGGACTCGTCGCCGCTCCTCGGGACGTTGCTCTCGGCGTAGTCGAGGACGAATTCGAGGAAATCGACCAGTAGGTCGTCCTTCCCGTCGTAGTGGTGATAGAGTAGCGATTTGCTCTTGTCGAACTTGTCCGCGATTCGCTGGATAGTGAGACCGGCGTAGCCGTACTCGGTCAGCGCTCGGTACGTCGCTTCCATGATGGCTGTCCGAGTGTCGTCGGCCGACTCCTCGAAGAGATTCTCCGGCGGCATGTGGTCGATAACTACGTAGTGTGCGCGGGTGTATCAAACCTCGGACTCCTCCGAGATTCGACGTATCGTAACCCTGCTAGAACGTCGGGAACGAATCGACCGTCTCCCACTGCGGAGTAAAACACGTTCGTGCTGGGACAAAAGTTTCAAAGCTGGACGCGAAAGGTAACACGATAACTGCACGCTTCGGCGGCCAACGCGACAGGTCGTCGGCTTTCTCGCCCTCCGCGTGCTGACGGAGCCACTCATGACGGAAGCTAACTCCCCTCAACGTCGAACCGACGCGTCACCGACCCCCTTGCCGGTAGACGAGGCCGCCGACGTCGCCGAGCGAATCGTCGAGAACGTGGAGCGCGTCATCGTGGGTCATCACGACGTGACCGAACACATCGTGACCGCCATCCTCTCGCGGGGTCACCTCCTGCTGGACGACGTGCCCGGGGTCGGCAAGACCATGCTCGCGCGGTCGCTGGCCCGGTCCATCGACTGCGAGTTCTCGCGGGTCCAGTTCACGCCCGACCTGATGCCGACCGACGTGACCGGCGTGAACGTCTTCGACGAGCGAACTCGCGAGTTCGAGTTCCGTCCCGGCCCGGTGTTCGGCAACGTGGTTCTCGCCGACGAGATAAACCGGGCACCCCCGAAGACCCAGTCGGCACTGCTCGAAGCCATGGAGGAGGCGCAGGTCACGGTGGACGGCGAGACCTACGAACTCGACCAGCCGTTCACCGTCATCGCCACGCAGAACGACGTGGAGGCCGACCGGACCTACGAACTCCCCATCGCCGAGGTGGACCGATTCGCCAAACGGCTCACGCTCGGCTACCCCTCGCCCGAGGACGAATCGGAGGTCCTCCGACGCGTCACGGGCCGCCACCCCATCGAGGAACTCGAACCCGTGGCGACCGCCGAGGACGTACTGGCCGCCCGCGAGACGGTCGCTGCCGTGACCGCCGAGGAACCGGTTCGGGCGTACGTGACTCGGCTGGCGAACTACACCCGAGACCACGCCGACCTCGGGGTCAGTCCGCGCGGGTCCATCGCGCTCCTCCGGTCGGCGCAGGCCAGAGCGGTCCTCGACGGCCGCGACTACGTGGTTCCCGACGACGTGCAGGCCGAGGCTCAGAGCGTTCTCGCCCACCGAGTCCGGACCGCCGCGTCGTCGGGCGGCGCGTCGGGCCGCGAACTGATAGCCGAGGCGCTGGAATCGGTTCCGGTGGAGTGAGATGTTCACGCGACGCGGATGGGCGCTCGCCGTCGTCGCGGTCGGCGCGTTCCTGATGGCCGCGCGCTTCGGCGCCCGCTCGTTGAACGCGGTTGTCGGCCCGACGCTGGTCGCGCTCGCGGCCGGGTGGTTTCAGGTCAGGCGCGCCGGACAGCCCGAACTCCGGACCGAGACGCCCGAGTACGGGTTCGCGGGCGAGACCGCGACGGTGTCGCTCGACTTCCGGGCCGCCTCGCCGCTGGCGGCGACCGTCCGTCTCGACGTCGGCGACGGGTTGGACCTCGCGGACCCCGAGTTCGAGACCACCGTCGCCGACGGCACCGTCACCTTCGACGTGACGCTCCGGGACCGCGGATTCCAGTCGGTCGGCCCGGTCGAAGTCGTCGCGGAGGACGTGCTGGGCGTCTGGGAGGAGACGTACACCTACCCGGTCAACAACGAAATCGTCGTGTTCCCCGAGATTCACCGGCTGAGCGACGCCAGCGACCTCGCGTCGCTCCAGCGGCAGTTCGGTCTCGGTGGCCGCGACCGGTTCGACCAACTCAGAGCGTACGAGCGCGGCGACCCGCTCCGGGACGTTCACTGGAAGTCCAGCGCCAAGCGGCCCAACGAGGACCTCGTGGTGATGGAGTTCGAGGCCGACGAGGAGCGCCAGCAGGTCGAACTCCTCGCGGAGGCCGACGGCGGCCGGATGGACGACGTGGCGGAGGCCGCCGCCAGCATCCTGACGTACCTGCTCGACGCCGGACTCGCGGTCGGACTGACCGTCCCCGGCGGCCGGGTCGAACCCGGCACGGGCGAGGACCACCGGACCGAACTGCTGACGCTGTTGGCCCGGACGCACCCCGGAACGGTGAGCGAGAACCGCCGGGAGGGCATCGACGTCCTCGTACAGGGCCGAACAGACGAGGACGAGGTCCGCGTCACCGTCGGCGAGCGGACCGTCACCTTCGGTCAGTTGTCGGGTACGGGTGCGGAGGAGTCCGCCCCTAGCCGGACCGCGCTCGCCGACGGCGGCCGACCCTCCGGAGGTGAGTCACGATGAGCGCGGACGGTGCGAATTCCGACCGTGCGAGCGGAACGAGCACCAACAGCGCGGTCGGCCGAGAACTCGACCTCGGCGAGGTGACGGTGTCGTACCACTGGCTGGCGGTCGGGTCGCTGGCGGTCGTGATGGCCACTTACCTCGGCGTCCTCTACCACGTCACCGACATCGTGGGCGGGACGACGACCCTGCTGGCGCTCGTCGCGGCCACGCTCTTCGCCGGGGCGGCGGTCGCCCGTCGCCTCCGCCTCGCGCAGGCTAGCGCGCTCGCGGCGGGACTGCTCGCGCTCGGACTCGCCGCGTACTACCTGGCGGTGCCCAGCGCCTACCTCGTCGCGGCGTCGGTCGGGAAAATCGTGGCCGACAACGTGGCGCTACTCACCGGTCTGTCGGTCCTCCGGATGACCGAGGTCGGAGCGTGGGCGCTCGGCGTCGCCCCGGCGATGGTGTTCGCGCCGTGGTACCTCGTCCTGCGGCGGCGATACGCGCTTGCGGTCGGGGCGGCCGGGACAGCGATGGGATTCTTCGTCCTGACCGGCGACCTCGGCAACTTCGCCACGCTGGTCGGGTCGCTCGCGGCCGCCGCGACGCTCGGGTTCGGCACGCTCGCGCGCCGCGGCGGCACGTCCGCGCAGGTGGACACCTTGGCGGTCGTGCTCGTGGTGATGGTGGTCCTCGCCTCCACGGCCACCGTCGTTCCGGGCGGCGGCGCGAGTCCCGTCCTCCCCGGCGGCGGCGCGAGTCCGCCGACCGTCGAGGAGGCGTTCGTCACCAGCGGCGACCGGGTGTCCATCGTCGGGTCGATTCGGCTCTCGCCGAAGGTCCGATTCACGGTCGAATCCAGCGACGCCGACTACTGGCGGGTCGCGGCCTACGACCGCTACGACGGTAACGGCTGGATTCGGACCGGAGAGGGCAGGACGTATCAGGCCCAACCCGCACCGCCCGGCCGGTCGAAGACCGTGACCCAGACCGTCAACGTGGAAGTCGAACGGATGGGCGCGATGCCCGCGGCGTGGAAGCCGACGCGGTTGAAGTCGGGCGACCGCGACAACACCCGCGTCACCTCGCTCGGGGCCTTCGAACCAGTTGGCGCGCTCCGACAGGGCGAGAGCTACACGGTCGTCAGTCGAGTTCCGAACCCCACGGCGCGCCAACTCCAGGCCGCTGGCACCGACTACCCCGACCGCGTCGAGCGTCGCTACCTCCAACTGCCGGGGAGTTCGGCCGACCGAATCCGGACGCGGACGAACAAAATAGTCAGCGAGGCGGGCGCAGAGACGCCCTACGGCACGGCGAAGGCCGTCGAGAACTGGCTCGAATCGAACAAGCGCTACTCGCTCGACGTCTCGCGCCCGGACGGGAACATCGCCGAGAGCTTCATCTTCGAGATGGAGTCGGGCTACTGCACCTACTTCGCCACCTCGATGGTCACCATGCTCCGGTCGCAGGGGGTTCCGGCGCGGTTCGCGGTCGGCTACACCCCCGGCCAGCGAGTCGCCAGCGACGAGTGGGTCGTCCGTGGTCTCGACTCCCACGCGTGGGTCGAGGTCTACTTCCCGGAGGTCGGGTGGGTGAAGTTCGACCCCACGCCGTCCGCCCCGCGCCAGCAGGCCGAAGGCTCGCAGGTCCAACAGGCCCGCCAGAGTAATATCTCGGACGTGGACACCGAGGAGAGCGAGGAGGGAACGTGGACGCCGACGACCACCGCGACGACGACCGACCCCGACGAGAGCACGACGACAGGTCCCACCGAAAACGGGACGACCGGGCCGACGACGTCTGCGCCCGGACTGGGCGACCGCCGCCCCGTCAACCCCGGCGGAGATGCGCTCAACGGGACGCTCGGCGGGTTCACTACCACCGCAGACGGCGCGGGCGGCGGGACCTCCGGCGACGAGGGCGGCGGTCTCCCGATAGGCCCGCCGTCGCGCGAGCAGGCGGTGCTGGGCGCGCTCGTGGTCGTCGGCCTGCTCGCGGCCGCGCGCCGGGCCGGTCTCCTCGACCGACTCCGGCGCGCGGTCTGGCTCAGGTGGCAACCTCGTCGCGACCCCGAGACCGACGTGACGCGGGCGTTCGACCGACTCGAACGCCTGCTCGCCGAAGAGTACCGCGAGCGCCGACCCGGAGAGTCCCGACGCGAGTACCTCGCGTCGCTGGCCGCGAACGCCGACGTGGACGACCGGGCCGAGCGCGTGGGGGCCATCTACGAACGCGTCCGGTACGCCGGAGACGCCGAGGAGCGACTGGCCGAGGAGGCGGTCTCGCTGGTGGACGAGTTGGTCAGCGAGCGCCGGGGTCTCCTCGATGTCGGTGCGGACGGCGGCAGACGGTGAGGCAGGGCACGCTTCCGGCCTCGCTACGGCGTCTCCCCGACGGAGGATAATCGCTCGCCTCCGGTTTCTATCGCGGCCCTACTCGGGGAATTAGCGACACAGTTTTGTACCCCTACGACCAATTCCCGAATTGTAATGTCGGAAGTGTGCTCGACGTGCGGGCTGCCTCAAGAGCTTTGCGTCTGCGAGGACGTGGCCAAAGAGTCCCAGCAGATTAACATCCGCATCGACGAGCGACGCTACGGTAAGGAAGTAACGATTATCGAAGGATTCGACCCGAAGGACGTGGATCTCGACAGTCTGTCCTCAGACCTCAAGTCGAAGTTCGCCTGCGGTGGGACCGTCGAGGACGGCCAGATAGAGCTCCAGGGCAATCACACCGGGCGCGTCGAGGATTTCCTCCGTGACAAAGGGTTCAACGTAGCCTGATTTCACGTCGGTTTTGTGATGTCGAAGAGGGTCATCGAGTCACGACCACGTTCTTACTCTTCTTTCTACCGACCGGCCCTACTCGGTATTGCTCGTTACAGTCGCGTCTGAACGTTCGAGAGTTGAAATCCGCGTCACAGACGCGTGTTGGTTGCCTGCGTCGTCCGTCGGCCGCGGTTCAGAAGGGGGCGTCCGGTTCGTCGGTGTCGTCTCCGTCAGCGCCCTCGTCGCTCGCGTTCTCCTCGTCGCCGCTCCGCGTCAGTCCGTACTCCCACTTCGAGAGTCCGCCCTCCATGCTCTCGACGCGGGCGTCGTCGGACACGCCCTCGTAGGAGGCGACGAGTCGCGCGGCCTGCACGCTGGCCTTGCCGTGCGGGCAGACGGTCACGATTCGGTCGGCCCCGTCGAACCGTTCGATTTCGTCGGCGAGCGCGTGGAACGGGACGTTTTCGCTACCGGGGATGTGTCCCCGGTCGAACTCTGCTTCCGGCCGGATGTCCACGACGCGGACGTCCTCGTCCGCGTCGAGGAGTTCGTCTACCTCCTCGGGGGAGATTTCGGCGTCCATCGACTCCACCTTCGCTTTCCGGCCGAATAAGCCCCGCGGTACCTCGAACGCGCCGGACGCGAGTCCCGTCGGCCGAGCGGTCGGTCCGTCTCGACGGCTAGGTGTTCGGTCGTTTACTACAGGGCGGTCCGTGGGTGCCGACCGGGATAGTCCGTCCGTAACTTCGTATCGCCTCGCTCCGGCGCGAAACCACCGCGGTAAGCGCCCGTTACTTTCGCGGAAATCCGGGCGAAGCTACCGAAGTGTTGACCAAAAACCGCAAGTAATCGCGGGACGTGTATCCGAGTATGTGGGGTTCCCGGAGTAACCGGGGAAACGACTCGGTCGATTGCATCGCCTGCGGCGAGACCATCCGTCGTTCCGACGCGCGCGAGTACGACAAGGAAGGTGACCGCTGGGAACGCAAAGGCAAGACGTTCGAACACCTCTGCAAGGAGTGTCACACCGAACTGTGTCACCAACCGAGAGACGAACTCGAAGACCTGCTGGTAGACATCGACGCCGGGGGACTGACCGAAATCGAGTTCCTCTCCCGCTACTGTCAGGCCGTAGAGGACCGCTACGGTCCGCTCGACCACGAGCGATGAATCGGCATTACTGCCGGGAGCGACGGGGTAGCGTCACTACCGTCAGAGACGGTCTAACGCCTTCGACGACGAGCGGTCGCGCCGGAGCGGACGCGGTGACGACACCGTCGCTCCGATACGCCTAACTATTCGACTCCGTTATCCTTCGGTATGACGAGCGACGCACAGGCCGAGGCCGGCACCCCAGAAGGGCAAGGCCCGGTCGAGATATCCCCTGAATTGGCAGACCGACTCGAAGAGAAGCGCGAGGAACTCTTCGAGAAGTTCGAAATCCGCGACGAGTTCCCGCAGAAGGTGCTGACCGAGGCCGAGAAGCGCACCGAGGACATCCAGTCCGAGATTCGAGACGAGGTCGAGGAGCGCGAGGACCTCCGGGACAAGACGACGTGGACGACCGACCCCATCGACGCGCAGGACTTCGACGACGCCCTCTCCATCGAGGAGCGCGACGACGAGTACGTCCTCTGGGTCCACATCGCCGACGTGACCCACTACGTCAACCCGGAGACCAACATGTGGGAGGAGGCCGTCGAGCGCGCCAACACCGTCTATCTCCCCGACTACACGATACACATGCTCCCGCCGGTGCTCGCGGAGACTGTCTGCTCGCTGGTGCCCAACGAGGACCGCCTCGCCCACACCGTCGAGATGCACCTCGACAAGGAGGACTTGGGCTACGAGAGCATCGACATCTACAAGTCGGTCATCAACAGCGACGAGCGACTCACCTACACGCAGGCCGAGGACCGCATCGAGGACGAGGACGCCGACCTCCACGAGGAGAACGAACTCGCGTTCGAGTTGGCCGACAAGATGCACCAACAGCGCAAGGAGGAGGGGAGCCTCGTCCTCAACCCCCGGCGCGACCGCGCTCACACCATCATCGAGGAGTGCATGCTGAAGGCCAACAAGGCCGTCACGCACACGCTCATGTGGGACCGGGGCGTCGAAGCGATGTACCGAGTCCACCCGCAACCGAGTCCCGACGAGTGGAGCGAGGCCCTGCAGGAGATTCAGGACCTCGACGGCGTCTCGATTCCGGGGTCGAAGTGGGACGACCCCCGACAGGCGGTCAACGCCACGCTCGAAGACGCGCCCGACCGCCAACTCGACAAGATTCAGTGGGCCGTGATGAAGGTGATGCCCCGAGCGCGGTACATGAACGACCCGTTCGGCGGCCACCACGCGCTCAACTTCGAGATTTACGGTCACTTCACCAGTCCCATCCGTCGACTCAGCGACCTCATCAACCACTGGATAGTCTACACCAACGACGTGCCCGAGGACCTCGTGGCGCTCTGCGACCGCGCGAGCGACAAGCAGGCCGACGCCGAGGCCTGCGAGCGCGAGTACAAGAAGTTCCTCGAAGAGGTGGGTCTCGACGCCGCCGCGGTCAACAACCGCGGTATCGAAGTCGTCGAGGAGTAACTACAACTCCTTCTCGCGGACGTAGTCGGTGACGGTCTCGCCCTCGAACTCGGACTCGCGCTCGCCGACCGTCCGGTAGCCCCGACTCTCGTAGAAGGCGTTGCCGACCTCGTTGTCGGCCAGTACGAGGAGTCGGAGTCGCTCGGCCCCGCGGTCGGCCGCCCACGACTCGACCCGGTCGAGCATCGCGGACCCGACGCCCTCGCCCCAGTGGTCGGGGTGAACGTAGATGCGCGGGAGTTGGGCCGCGGCGTCGTCCGCGTCGCCGAGGACGCTCTGCGCGAAACCGAGCAGTTCGGTTTCGGCGTCCTCGCCGTCTCCCTCACGCTCCGCGACCAGAAACAGGCCGTCCTCGCGCTCGACCGACTGGCGCAGGCGGAAGAGGTCGTACCAATCGTCCACGACCGTCTCGACGGCTTCAGCGCCCAGAATGCCGTCGTAGGTCGCGTGCCACGACTCGCGAGCGACGCGGCGCACGTCGGCCACGTCGTCGGGTGTCGCGGGGCGAATGTTTGCGTCGTCCATGCGTCGTGGGTGTGCGACCGGCGACAAATAGGTTTCGTGAGCGTCAACTTCGCTACTCCCCACGCGAACCAAAAGCGGTATGAATAGAGTGTCATAAATTGTACCTGATGGAACGTAGAACATTTGTTCGAGGTGTCGCGAGTGCAGCGTTCGCGGGAACACTGGCCGGTTGTACCGGTGGCGGTAGTGGGAACGACGGTCCGTCGCCTCCCGCCGAGGACGCGAACCCGAAGGAACTGCTCCCGGACGCACCCGAGGGCTTGACCCGGACTCAATCCCAGCAACAGTCGGCCGGGATGGTCGGCGCGGAAGCGGGCTACTCGGCAGGGTATGACGACGAAGATGGTAACCACTACGCGGTAGAGATTCTCCGATGGTCATCGAAGAAAGACGCCAAAGACAAAGGTTCGGGCGTGTACTCCGACGGTTGGTCGGTGTACGTCGTGCTTGGAAACTTTGGATTCGCCGCGAAGGGACCCGACGTGGAAACGGCGAAGGAACTACTCGCTAACTCCAGCGCTCTCACGAAGCAGTACGTCGAGAACAACAACCTGAACGCCTGAACAGCGTTTCACAACTTCCTCCGGTGGACGCCAGATTCACGGCCGCGCCCGCACAAACTTCGCCATGGCCGAGTATCCGGACCGCGAGTCGCGCAACGTCCTCGAACCGGGATGTTCGCGGTGTCCCGCGTTGGCCGAGTCCCGCGAGTGCATCTCGTGGGGGAACGGGTCGCTCGACGCCGACGTGGTGGTCGTCGGGGAAGCGCCCGCCTTCGGCGACCCGGAGGCCGACCGCTGGCGGGGCGGTAACTGGACGGGGATGGCCTACACCTCCCGGCACTCGGGCCGGGCGGTCCGGGACCTATTCGCCAACGCGGGCCTCGCGCCCGAGGACCTCTATTTCACGAACGCAGTGAAGTGCTTTCCAGAAGACTCCGAGAACGACGAGGCGGAGGACGACGGACACCCGACCAACCGCGAACCGACGGCAGCGGAGCGCCAGAACTGCCGTGGCCACCTCGCGACCGAACTCGACCGAATCTCCCCCGCGGTGGTCGCGGCCACCGGCAAGCACGCCACGGTGGCGCTGTTAGGGGACCTCCCCGATGGGTTCCTCGATGCGGTCCTCGACCTCCGGGACCTCCCGGAGTTCGGGACGACCGTCCTCCCGCTGCTGCACCCATCCTACCAGAACGTCTGGCTCCCGCGAATCGGGTACGACCGCGAGGAGTACGTCGCCGCGATTCGAGAGGCGGTGTCGGCGTGCCGGTGAGAGTCCGTGGCGCAGACGCACTGCCGGGACTCGCCCGCTTTCAATACTGGACAGTCCTTTTAAACAAGAATGCCGATTAATGGGACGATGAGTATCATCGCGGAGTTCACGACGCCCGCCGGTGAGTTCGCGCTGGGCGACGCGCTCGCCGCCCACCCGGACGTTCGCGTCGAACTGGAGAAGGTCGTGCCGACGCGCAAGGAGATACTGCCGTTCTTCTGGGCGTGGGGCGAGACGCTGGCGGAGTTCGCCGAGACGGTCCGCGAGCAACCGAGAGTCGAGTCGCTGGAGGTCGTCGACAGCATCGACGACCAGACCCTCTACCGAGTGGAGTGGTCGGACGTCGTGGCCGACCTCGCGCGAGTCATCCAGAGCGTCGATGCCACCGTGTTGGAGGCCAGCGGACAACGCGACGTGTGGCGATTCGAACTCCGCTTCCCGTCTCACGACGCCGTCCGGTCGTTCCAGTCAGACTGCATCGACCACGACATCTCGCTCGAACTCCAGCGACTCCACTCGCTGACCGAAATCGACGCCGACGGCACCTACGACCTGACCGCCGAGCAGCGCGACACCCTACTGACCGCGCTCGAACACGGCTACTTCGAGGAACCGCGGGACGTCACGCTCGAAGAACTCGCCGACCTGCTCGACCTCTCGCCGACCGCCGTCTCGGGCCGGATGCGCCGGGCCGAGGCGAAACTCATCGCCCGGACGCTGGTCACCGACACCTGACCGGCGGAATCGGTCTCACAGCAGTCCTTCTTCGCGGGCGAGCAGGAGCGCCTCGATGGTGGCGTCGTTGGCGGGGGCCTCCCGCGCGGCGTCGAGGGCGTCCTCGACGGGCATCGCTCGGACCGAGAGGAACTCGTTGTCGTCCAGGTCGCGTTCGACGGGCGTCAGGCCCTCCGCGAAGACGATTCCCCGCTCGTGGCGCAGGACGCCGGTCGAGCAGTAGAAGTCCTCCAAGAGGCTGACGCCCGCGGCGTCGAACCCGGTCTCCTCGCGGAGTTCGCGCGCGCCGGCGACCGTGTAGGACTCGCCGTCCTCGACGATTCCGGCGGGACACTCCAGACACGTCTCGCCGATGACCGGTCGGTACTGCTCGACGAAGACGACCTGCCCGTCGGTGACCGCCAGCACCACGACCGCGGGCGGGAGTTCTGCCCAGTAGTACTTCTTGGTCGAACCGTCGGGTTGCTCGACGAGGTCGTAGCCCCCGGTGTACCACCCGGTTTCGTACTCCGCGACCGACTCGACGACGCGCCAGTCCTCGCTCATGTGGGGTGGGTCGGGTGCCGGACGCTAAAGCGTGACTGCTCGTCTCGGCCATCCGACCGGAATCCGAGCGCGTTACGACTCCGACTCGGTCTCCCGTCCGGCGGCCTGCGATTCCTTCCCGTTCTGCTTGCGGAGTTGGTGGACGAGGTTGAGGTGGAGCAGGTGGAGGTGCATCCCGATTCCGAACAGCAACAGCCCCATCCCGACGAAGATGAGGGGGAGGAGTATCGCGTCGACGGCGGCCGCGACGCTCCCGAGGTTCGCGGGGAGGACCGTGACCACGGCCAGCGCGAACGCGAGCAGTATCACCGCGAACCCGGTCTTGACGAGGCGGGAGTACCGACCGACTTGCTGGATTCGCGACTCGATGTCCGACTGACTCAACGGCGACTCTCCGTCAGCCATGCTTCGGAGTGCGGTCCCCGCTCGTGGTCGCCCCTGTCCGGTCGGCCGTGAACATGCTGCCGCAAACGTACAGCGTCGGAGGCTTAGTAGCTTGTTGCCCGTCACGCTCCGACTGGAGAATCGCTGACGGACCTCTCGATTCCCGGTCGCAGGTCGGTCACTCGGACTCCGTCACCTCGCCCGAGATGTCCGGGAACAGGCTTATGCCGGTCGGACACGACCAAACGCGTAGCATGAGCGAGGTATCCGAGAGCGTCGGCCGCTACCTCAGCGCCGTCCACCTGCTCACGGCGGAGACCGACCGCCGTGCGGGCACCGGCGAACTCGCGGAAGTGCTCGACGTGAGCGACGCCAGTGTCACCGGCATGGTCACGTCGCTCGACGAGCGCGGTCTCGCGGACTACGAGAAGTACGAGGGCGTCGTCCTCACCGACGACGGCGAGGCGGCGGCCCGCGAGTTCACGTGGCGGCGGTGCGTCGCCGAGAACTTCCTCGAAGACGACCTCGACCTCGACGTGGCGGCGCTCCGAGACGGCGACGCCGACGACCCGCGCGCCATCGGACAGGCGCTCTCCGAGGAGGCGGTCCACCGACTCAAGAACCTCGTGGACCACCCCTGCGACGGGAAGTGCAGCGCGCCCAACCACGAGTACAGCGCGTGCAGTGACGAGGTTCGCGGGACGGCCGAGCGCGCGGAGGCGGTGCGCGAGGACGACGACCTCGGTCCGGCGGACGACGTCGACGTCGATTCGTAACCGTCCTCCGACGGGAACTCCTCCGGTTCTCCGGACCACGGAGGTCCCAGACCGGGTTCAAAGTCCGCTTACTGCGCCACGAGGTCGCGATAGACGCGACCGAACGCCTGCCGTCGGAGGGTCGCCACCGCGGCCCGGCGCTCGTTCTCGTACGTCGCGGCGACGACGGTCTCGCCGAGCGCGTCGTGCCACGCGACGTGCCCGACGTTCTCCGACCCCTCTTCGCTCACCTCGCGGTCGCGGTCGGCCAACCACTCCTCGTACTGCTCGCGCGTGCCGGTCCGGACTTCGAGCAGCGACGCGAACAGGGCGTCGCGCGCCGTCTCGACCACCTCGCCGGTCACGCGCTCGCCGTACTCGTCGGCGTCGAACGCCATCGCCCTCGCCGTCTCCTTGACGACGGTCTGGGCCGCGGGACCGACCGCCTCGTAGCGCTGCCGTACCTCGGTCTCGCTCTCGGGCGCGAGAAAGCCGTGCGTCTCCATGGTCGGGCGTTCGGAGGCCGGGGACTACTGGTTTTCGTCCTCCGCTCGGTCCGACACGGAGTCGTCACCGACGGGACCGCAGCAGTCACTCCTCGTCGTCCTCGCCGTCGTCGTCCAGCATCTCCTCGGTCATCTCTTGGGCCTCCTGCAGAATCCCCTGCGCTTCGGCGTCGAGCGCAGGCGCGCCCGCACCGCCGCGGCCGCTGGCGCGCGACCCGCGGCCGCGCTCGTTGGCGCGCTCCAACTCGTCCTCGAAGAGGTCGCCCGCCTGCGGTTCGTCGCCGTGGCCGTGGTCGTGCGTCGTGTCCTCGAACACCTGCGGGAACTCGACCTCCTTGGCGAACTCCTCGATGCGCGCCGCGAGTTCGTCTTCGCCGTCCTCGCTCCACCCGGGCGCGTGGTCGTCCAGCCACGCCTCGTGGTCGTCGTCGCCGAGCATCGCCGTGAACGCGAGGTGGTTGGCGAGGTGTTCGGCGTCGGACTGGGGCGTCTCGCAGACCGGACAGGCGTATCCCATGCCCGGTCGTAGGTCGCCCGCGCCGAAAAGCGCCACGCTCGACGCCGGACCGCCGGCGATACTCCGGCGCTCGCTCGACTCGGGTGCGCACGTTCGACCGACCGCTGTCGTTCGAGAACTCCCAGTCTCGATTGCTCAAACGTCGAGGTCCACGACCATGATGAGCGCGTCCTCGCCGTCGTCGTAGTATCGCGGGATGGTCCGGAGGAACTCGAAGTCGAACTCCCGGTACAGCGACACCGCGCGGTCGTTGCTCGCCCGGACCTCCAACTTCACGCTCCGCGCGCCCCGGACCTCCAGCACGTGAAGCGCGCGCTCCAGCAGTCGCGCGCCGACGCCCTCGCCGCGGTGGTCGGGATGCACCGCGATGTCCTTGACGTGGCCGAACGGTCGCCCGTGGTTGGGGACGAGGTCGGCCACGACGTAGCCGACGACGCTCTCGTTCGACTGCACGTCTCGCTCGTCGCCGTCTTCGACCAGCGGAGTTCCCGGGCCGCCTGCGACCGCCACCAGAAAGCCGGGTTCGCCGAGGTATCGCTCGAACGCGGAGAACGGCCACGGCTGGTCGAACGAGGCCCGCTCGATGCGGAGTACGGCCAGCAGGTCTGCCTGCACCGCCTGCCGAATCCGCACGCCGTCGCCGTTCCCCGCGTGAGTCGTTGTCACTGGCCGCGGTTTCTCGCCCGACCCTTAAGAGTGTCATGCCCGAAATCGACCCCGTAATTCTTTAGTAGCACTAATCATAAGAACGAAATGCACTCTCCGGCCGGAGGTGCAAGCTCCCGAAATCTCCCCCACCCACCCCCACCTTTTGGATAGTCTTCCCGCGAATTTTGGATGCGATTGCACATATATTAGCCAGCCCTGCGAATGTCCGGGTAATTTTGTGACTGAATTATAATTATGTATTATCCAATCAGAAAGTTTTCAATTCTAACCATTACACTACTATGATAGGGTTAGTACCCCTGTTGAAAAAATGAACAGAAGGAATATCTTGAAGAAGATGGCTGCTACAGGCGGATTAGCAATCACTGGCCCTTCGATAGTGGCAAGTGGTAATGTGGAGGCAATGGATGGCAACTGTGGTCGGACAACTAACTTTGATTGTCAACACTATACAGGCACTGATTGCCCCCAGACGCAATGGAAGTGTTCTGACAAGTGGGGTCAATTTGACACAAGTGACGGTGCAATTTCTCAGGGGTCTTCCCTTGCATGGTATCATGGCGAATGGTACTCCTCAAGGGGATGGCTACATGACATGGCACTCTCGACAAACATCGCTGCCCGATGGCAATATACAGATGGGAGTCTTCAGCCTAGCAATAATATTGGGGGACAGTATTATGACATGACTCTTGGCCGCCCTAATAGTGATTGGACAATCACCACCCATGACAACCGGGATTACTTTGGTGTATATCCGAATAATATTAGTAATAGTGATACTCTACCGGACAAGTTTGAAATCCCAATTGATGTCGCTTTAGGCGCTCTTCATCCAGGGATTGCCTTCGCAGTAGCACTTGATGACTTCGCTGCCACTTTGGATGACAATAACGGTGTCAACCAGACCTCGGATGGATGGGAACTGACTCACCATCCTGCTTCATGGGAAGACCGTTGGTCGGACGCCTCTCATTTCCAGCGATTTTTCGTTGCAGGTCCTGAAGGTATGATCGCTGGTGCAGAACATCTAAACATCAAAACAGGCTGTAGCCAAGGTAGTTTGGGGAATACTGCAACTGAAGTTGAGTATTCAGTCAGTTTCTTCGAAGATGATGAACCGTCTGTTCAGTCAACACCCACCCAAAACGGGGAAAAGTTGATCTTCACCCTGAACGCATGAGTAAATCAGCAAAAGAAAAGTATGGTATTGAAAAAGTGACTGAAAACACTGAAATAAGCACTCACGATATTTCTGGTGAAAAACCAGAATACATAGCAACTAATCTCCCTATCTCCGTTTCCTTGAAGTGAAACTGGCGAAATAAAGGAGAAGAGGTAAAAGAAAAACTTTCCTTTATTTATTTAGATGCAGCTTGAGCCAATCGTCATTGGTCTAATCATCATTCTTGTAGGGTCTCCCTGGATATTATTCCCTAATAAAGTATCTAAAATTAGAAATACTCCGGGGATGGCAGACCAGGAGGAGATAACTGAAACGGGCGTCTTGTTCTATCGAATCTTTGGCATCCTTATTATAATTATGGGATATATCGGAATACTCTTCGAGTATTACATCTGAGGCTACAAGTAGATAATCGCTACTAATAAAAAAGCAATAGTTCTGCCCTTTAGTCGTCCGCGGGGGTCGCGCCGGAGCTACCGCCTTCGGCCTGCTTCTTCGTGTGCGAGAGCTTGCCACCGTCGGCCAGAATCTCGCGTTCGCGGGCGGAGGCGTCGAGGTGGGCCGTCGCTTCCCAGTCGTCGTTGACGCGCACCGTGAACTCTTCCTGACCGGAGCGGACCGCTTCGGCCACGTCGTCCACGATTTCGATGTCGTCGCCCTGCTGAATCTTCGCGTAGGTCTCCTCGTCGATTTCGAGCGGGATGAGACCGAAGTTGAAGAGGTTCGCCTTGTGGATGCGGGCGAAGCTCTGGGCGAGGACGCCCTCCACGCCGAGGTACATCGGGCACAGCGCGGCGTGTTCGCGCGAGCTACCCTGTCCGTAGTTCTCGCCCGCCACGAGGAAGCCGCCGTCGGCGTCCAGCGCGCGCTGGGCGAAGCCCTGGTCCACTCGCGAGAGGGTGAACTCCGAGAGCTTCGGGATGTTCGACCGGAACTTCAGGATGTCCGAGGTCGCCGGGATGATGTGGTCGGTCGTGATGTTGTCTTCCATCTTCAGGAGCGCCTCTCCTTCGAGGCTGGCCTGAAGTTCGTCCTTCAGCGGGACGTCGCCGATGTTCGGCCCCTTGATGAGTTCGTCGTCGGGAGCCTCGTCCGGCGAGATGAGGTCCACGTTGCTGCCCGTGTACTTCTCGGGCATCTCGAAGCCGGGGTCCTCGAGGTCGCCGAGTTCGTCGGCGAGGTTGCGCGGGTCGATAATCTCGCCCTTGATGGCGGCCGCGGTGGCGACTTCGGGCGAGCAGAGGTAGACGTTGTCGTCCTCGATACCCGAACGGCCCTCGAAGTTACGGTTGAACGTCCGGAGCGACACGGAGTCGCTGGCCGGAACGTGACCGATGCCGATACAGGCACCGCACGTCGCCTCGGAGAAGTTGACCCCTGCGGCCATCATCTCGGAGACCCAGCCCTCGCGGGCGAGCATCTCGGAGGCCTGCTTGGAACCGGGTGCGACTATCATCTCGGTCGTCTTGTTGGTCTCGCGGCCTTCCAGCATCTTCGCGGCCGGGAGGATGTCCTCGTACGCGCCGTTGGTGCAGGAACCAATCATGACCTGATCGACTTCCGTGCCTTCGACCTCGCTGACGGGCACGACGTTGTCGGGCATCGACGGCTTCGCGATGAGCGGTTCGATGTCCGAGAGGTCGATGGTAATCTGGTCGTCGTAGTTGGCGTCCTCGTCGGGACCGATTTCGACGTAGTCCTCGGGGCGACCGAGACGTTCGAGGTAGTCCTTGGTGTTCTCGTCGGTCGGGAAAATCGAGGAGGTCGCACCGAGTTCCGTGCCCATGTTGGTGATGGTCGTCCGCTCGGGGACCGAGAGGCTCTCGACGCCCGGACCGGTGTACTCGAAGATTTTGCCCACGCCGCCCTTCACGGAGAGGCGTCGGAGCATCTCGAGGATGACGTCCTTCGCGGTGGCCCACTCGGGGAGTTCACCTTCGAGTCGGACGTTGACGACTTCCGGCATCTCGATGTAGTACGCGCCGCCGCCCATGGCGACCGTCACGTCGAGACCGCCGGAACCGATTGCGAGTTCGCCCAGTCCGCCGGGGGTCGGCGTGTGGGAGTCCGAACCCAGCATCGTCTTGCCGGGCGCGGCGAAGTTCTCCTTGTGGACGTTGTGACAGATACCGTTCCCGGGTCGCGAGAAGTGCGCGCCGTAGGTGCCCGCGGCCGAGCGCAGGAAGCGGTGGTCGTCCGTGTTCTTGAAGTCGAACTGGTAAGTCTGGTGGTCGCAGTACTGCGCCGCCAGTTCCGTCTGTACTTCGTCGAGACCGAGCGCCTCGAACTGAAGCCAAACGAGCGTCCCAGTCGTGTCCTGTGTGAGGACCTGGTCGATTTCGATTCCGATTTCCTCGCCTGTGGTGAGATCTCCCTCGACGAGGTGGTCCTCGAGGATTTTCTCCGTTAGCGTCTGTCCCATATCGTTCAAATATCTGCCCTCCTCGGGTATAAATCCCGCGTGTTTCGGTTCTTGATGGTTGTTGTAAATCCCGGCGCTGTAGGGCAAAAATTGTGCCAACCGAGTCGCGTTCTCACGCCGCCGCGAGTTCGCCAACGCTATAGTTGCGCGGTGGAACCGAACGCACATGTTCGAGAGTGGCCCGTTCGTCGCCGAACATATCTCGGAAACCGACGACGAGCAAGTTCAACCCAACGGTGTGGACCTCACGCTGGAGGCAGTCTACGAACAGCGCGAACCCGGACGAATCGGTCGAGACGGCAAGCAAATCGGCGACCGCCGGCGACTCGAAACGCAGCAGGTCGCAGACGACGCGCCCGAGACCTACTACCTCACTCCCGGCGGCTACGTCGTTCAGTACGCCGAAACCGTCCGAATACCCGAGAACCACGTCGGTTACATCTACCCCCGGTCGTCGCTGCTCCGTAACTCCTGTATGCTGAACACCGCGGTCTGGGACGCCGGATACGAAGGCAAGGGCGAGGGCCTGCTTCAGGTCCACCACGACATCGAACTGGAACGGGGTGCCCGCATCGCGCAACTCGTCCTCGCCGAGGCCGACCACGAGGGGACATACGGCGGGTCGTATCAGGGCGAGAACGTCTGAACCGGCGATTTTTCGGTCTCGAACGAGGCCCGTCCAGTGGTCGAACCGCACTCTGATTATAGGCGTCTAACTGTTTCACTTTTTAATCGTACGACGGTTCTGTTTCGCCTCCGTGAAACGGAATTGCGGATTTAATTGCTAACGTCGAAAATACAAGTCCGCATGTTAGATAGAACGAACTTCGACCGCCGAACGTTTCTGAAGACGACGGGTGTCGCGGGGGCCGCCGCGACGCTCCCGTTCTCCGGGACCGCGGCCGCGGTGAGTACCGACGACGTCATCGACGACTCATTCGACCTCTCGACGACCGGTCTGAAGGAGTCGCTCGTCGTCTTCGAGTCGAACGAGCAGGTGGACCGCCTGCGTCACCTCGACCTCGAAAACGGCTATCACCGGTTCGAGGTACTCCCCATCGGCTACACCGAACTCACGAACGACCAGATTCGGACCGTGGCCGACTGGGCCGAAGTCCGCTACGTCCAGAAGAACGTGGAACTGGAGTACCACAACGACGACGCGCGCTCGACCACGGACGCCGACGCGGTCCACTCCGACCTCGGGTACACCGGGTCGGGTGCCCACTCCGTCGTCATCGACTCGGGCGTGGACGGCGACCACCCCGACCTGAAGGACGACCTCGTGGGCAACTGGCGGTACGTCAACCCCCTCTCCAGCACCGAGGACACGATGTGGGAGGAGGTCGGGTCGCTGGACACCGACGACAACGGCCACGGGACCCACTGCTCCGGTTCGATTACGGGGTCCGGGAAGAAGAGCGACGGGCAGTACAAGGGCATGGCCCCCGACGCCGACCTCACCGTCTACTCGGCGGGACTGACCCTGCTCATCGTCAAGCCCGTCGCGGCGTACGACCACCTGCTCTCGCGCGTCCGAGCGGGAGAAATCGACGTACAGGTCGTCTCCAACTCCTACGGCGCGTCCGGCGGGCCGGACTTCAATCCCGACGACGCGATGAACGTGGCGACGTGGCACGCCTTCCAAGAGGGCATCCTCCCGGTGTTCTCGGCGGGCAACTCCGGGCCGGGCACGAACACGCTGAACCCCTACGCCACAGCGCCCCACGTCCTCGGGGTGGCCGCCACCGACGACCAGAAGAAGGTCACCGACTTCTCCTCGCGCGGTCGGTCGCCGAGTTACGACGGCCCGACCAACTACAAGCGAAAGAAGGCCCTCGACAACCTCTCCGAGTACCACGCCGCGGATAAGACCGAGACGCAGGTCGATTCGGGGAGCTACTCCGGCACCGTGGACGCGACGGCGAGCGCGTACCGCGAGTGGAACGCTCCGAACAAGGCCGGGTACGTCGAAGCCACGCTGTCGTGGACGCCCAGCGCGGAAGACCTCGACTTCTACCTCCGCGAGGGCAGCAAAGACGGGACCGTCGTCGCCAGTAGCGCGTCGCTGAACCACCCCGAGGACCTCGCCGGAGCCATCGAGGGCGGCGAGACCTACTACTTCGAGGTCCGGCCCTTCGCCAACGTGGCCGCCGACTACGCCATCGAGTTCACGGCCTACGAGGGCATCACCCGCGACGTGACGCCGCTGG
Organism: Halorussus sp. MSC15.2; assembly: GCF_010747475.1. Classification (NCBI taxonomy): domain Archaea; kingdom Methanobacteriati; phylum Methanobacteriota; class Halobacteria; order Halobacteriales; family Haladaptataceae; genus Halorussus; species Halorussus sp. MSC15.2. The sequence continues at coordinate 168,689 of NZ_VSLZ01000007.1, forward strand.
GCGTCTACCGCAACGGCGTCGGCGCGCCCGGGAACCTCGTCATGAGTACGCTCGAACCCGACGACCCGCTTCAGGCCTACTACGAGGACACCGAGACGTGGTACGGTCGCATCAGCGGGACGAGCATGTCCTGCCCGGTCACGGCGGGTGCGGCCACGCTCCTCGCGGACGCGTACTACCAGAACCACGGCGAGTACCCCGACCCCATCGACGTGCTGAACACCGTCGAAGCCACGGCGAAGGACTACCACGACAGCTACACCGTCGAGAGCATGGGCGCTGGCTTCGTGGACGCCTACGACGCCGTCCGGCGGGCCGAATCCGGCGACTGGGCCTCGTTCGGCGAGGTGAAACTCGTAGACGACTAGCGAACCGCCGGAAATCACCTATCCCTTCCGAGTTCGTCTCGACAGGGTCGTTCCGAATCAGAACGGAACCCGCACTGAGTCAGACAGTCGTGCGAGAGAGTTGGCATCCCGTCGGAGCGGTGCTCGGAAACCCCCGCCGTCTCACACCTCGGTGTCGGCCGCGGCCACGACGTTGGTGTCGCTGGTACCCGACAGTTGGACCCACGTTTCGCCGCCGTCGGCGGAGACCTGCACCGGGCCGAACGCGTAGGCGTTCGAGAGGTCGGCGGAGTCGGGCGCTTCCGCGAAGTAGGTCGCCGACACGCTGTTGCCCGCGCCGAGGTAGACGTACTGGGCGTCGCCCGCCCGCTCGACGCGGTTCACGTCGTCGCTCTGTTCCTCCAGCACGTTCCACTCGCTCGGCACCGCGTCACGGACTTCGACCGCCTCGCTGGCCTCGGTCGAGATGTCCACCCGATTCGTCTGTCCGCCCGTGAACGCGTCGCCGTCGTCGCTCCGCGCACCCGCCGCGACGAACCCCTGCACGGTCGCCGTCGAGAGGTCGAAGTGGACCTGCACGTCGTCGCCGTTGACGACGCCCGGAACGTTCACCAGTTTGGCGACGACGTAGTAGACGCCGCCGGAGTCGGTGGTGAAAGTCGCGGTGGGACTGCCTTCGAGACCCTGCGCTCGCGCGACGACGTTCGGTTCGCCGTTCGCGGCGGGGTTCTCGGCGTCGTAGACGTAGAGGTCCACGTGGGGGTTGCCCTTCGCCGCACCCTCGTCGCCGCCCGAGAGGTGACTGAAGGAGACGGACGCCTCGTACGTGCCCGGTTCCACGTCGAGGTAGCCTGCCGCGGCGCGCTCGTCGTCGGGGACGTTCAGGCCCACGACCTCCGCGGACGCGCCCCCGAGCGCGAGTTCGCGGGTCGCGGCGTCGATGGCGGGTCCGGGGTTCACCCGTCCGAAGCCCTCGTAGGGGTCCCGGCCGCCGAAGTCGTACGTCGGGGTCTTCGCGCGGTGGTAGGGGGCCGCGGTGAAAGCCGTCTCGGTCGCGGTGGCCAGCAGTGTCTGCTTGAGGCGCATCACGTCGTCGAACCCGGACTCGGCGGGCGCGGGGAGCGAAATCGCGCCGGGCGCGTCCTCCTCCATCGCCTGCGCGACCAGCCCCGAGACGCCGGTCGCGTAGGGCGAGGCCATCGAAGTCCCCGCCTTCCCGGTGTAGTCCCGAACTGCGGGTTGTTCGTCTCCGGGCGTGTCGGCTCGTCCGGCCTTCGCCGCGTTGGCGGGGTCGGTGACGGTCCCGCCGGGCGCGGTCAGGTCCGGTTTCATGTACGCACCACCCTCGTCTTCGTCCACTGCACCGATGCCGCCCGACGAGTAGCCCGAGATGCCGTCCAGCGGCCCGGTCGCGGCCACCGAAATCGCCTCGTCGGCCACCGCGGGCGACCCGTTCCCGTTCACCGGGGTCGCGGCGTTTCCGGCGGCCGCACAGGTCAGGATGCCACCTTCGGTGACGTCCCGTATCGTCGCCGGAATCCGGTCGAGGGTGCCGGCGGCCGCGCCGAGCGGCAGGCCGCCGACGTAGCCCCACGACATGTTCACGGTGCGTATATTGAACGTGTCCGCGAACTGCTCGGCCAGTCGGCCGAGGTCCTCGGTCGGGGCCGAGAGTCCCTGCAGGCAGACGATGCTCTGGTCGGGCGCGAGTCCGGCGTGGAATCCGGCGTCACCCGATTCGTCGCGCTCGCCCACCGTCCGTTCGGGGTCGCGAAACGCGCCGACCGCGACCTCCTCGACGTAGGCCGCCGTGACTTGTTCGCCCTCGGCGGTCTCGACGTAGACGGTGTACGTTCCGGTCTGCTCTGCGGGGGTCTCCACGACGTTGTTGTCCCACTCGCTGGCGTCGTCAGTGGCGGTCGAACTGTCGAGCGTCTCGCCGTCCGGTCCCTCGATGCGCATTCGGACGAGGTCGCCGTACGCCGACCCGAAGACCCCGGTCCCCGCCTCGGTCTCGACCTCGTAACTAAGCGTCCCGTTCGTCACCTCCGAGAGCGCGGTTCTGGGGGTCTCGTGCTGGACGGAGTCGGCGTCCACGGCGCTCGCACGGCCCGTCCCCGCCATGATAGACGAGCAGTGCGACCCGTGGCCGTCGGGGTCGCGGGGCTTCTTCCGGTAGCCGTACCGCGACCCGGGGTCGTACCAGCCGACCGCCTTCGGGGTGTCCGGGGTTGGTTCACCGCCGGTTCCCTCGAAGACCACGCCGTCGTCGTACGTCTTGACGGTGCCCGTCACGCGGTAGTAGTCCGCCGATATCTCGTAGCTCGTCGTGGTGTTGACGTCCGCCTCCACGGCGAACCGATACCGGCGCTCGTTCTCCACGGGCGCGACCAGTTTCTCGGGCAAACTCCCGGTCGCGCTCCGAGTCACGGTCTCCCAATGGCCGTTCACGTACTCGTCCAGTCGGAACTCCAAGTCGTTGCTGGCGTCGGCGTTGGGAGACCACGAGAGTTCCGCGTCGATTTCGTCTACGCCGCCGGGCGCGGTGAACTCGTGGGACGCCTCCTCGCCGGTGGCGAAGCTTCCCGGACCCATCGTGGCCGAGAACGACTCGCCGTCGTCGGTCTCCGTTCTGGACGCGGTGTTGTCCTCTGGTTTCGTCAGCTTCAGTTCGCCGTCCTCGACGAAGGCCGTCACGCCGTTCCACGGGCCGAGGTCGGGATGGCGGGTGTCCTGTCCGGAGTCGGTCAGCGCGAGCGTCCGGTCGGGTCTACCGCGGTAGCCTCGGTCCCACGCGTGCTGGGCCTCACGCGCCCGCCAGTTCCGGAATCGCCCGGCGAATCCCTCGCCCGCGGTCGCCTCGCCGACGCCGAGACCGACCGGGCCGGACGCCGCGGCCAGCCCGGCCGCTTTGACCAAGGTCCGCCGCCGGATACCGGAGTCGTTCTCGCTCGATTCGTCGTCGTCTGTCGAGTTCTCTGGGTTCATCTGAACTACCTCGCCGTGGTTCGACCCACGCGGAATCAGAGAAAACCACTTTTGACAAAACCGTCCAAGGGTGGTATCTCAACCGGCACTCGGATTAAATGGGTTACGTTAATCGAGCGTATTTTTAACCCGCGACCCGAACGACGACACATCGAACTGCATGGTCCGACGGACCGTCCGAATCGCACTCGTCGCTCTCGCCGTCCTCTCGGTCGCCGGACTTCCGACTCTCGGTCTCGGGGTAGATACCGACGGTGTGACCGGCCAAGCGGCGGCTTCAGGGCCACTCACTACGACGGAACTCCTCACCACGTCGGTTCTTCCCACCACGACCGAGGTGGTCCCGACGACAACGACGACAACGACGACAACGATGACAACGACGACAACGACGACAGAGACCACGCCGACGACGACAGAGACCGCGACGGACCGACCGCCAACCGACGCGACGACCGTCGAGGTCCCGAACGAATCCGGGGCAGTGACGAACGCGACCGGTGAGGTCGCGGACGCGACGGCTGAGACCGACGGTCCGACGACTGCCAACGGAGCGGTGACGAACGTGACCGACGACCCGACGAACGCGACCGGCGCGGTACCGAATCGGACCGACGAGGTGCTGACCGCGACCGACCGCGTGACGAACGACACTCGCGACGTCCTCGTGACCGCCTCGGACGCGCGACCGACACGAGTTCCGTCTCGACTGTTGAAACTTCGACCCGCCTCCTACTCTCCTCCTCGTCGTCGCTGGTCGATACCGCCGGGGATTCGCTCGACGAGGAAGAGACGGCCAGCGATGCGACGACCGGGTCATCGTCCCCCGACGCGCCGTCTGACCGGGACGGCGACGGAACGACCCCGGCGAGCGAAGCGACGGTCACCACCGTCAGAGACGCTCCGGCGGTCACTGCGAGCGCGTCGGCCGGGAGCGGCGGACCCACGAACGGCGAGAGACCCAGAACCGGTTCCCAACCGCTCGTCGGCGTCGGGACGCTAACCGCGGCCGCGCTACTCCCGCACCTCGCGGACGGACTCGCGGTGGCCGGGAACGCGGGACTCGCTTCGGCGTCGTCGGCTGTCGTCGCCCCGACCGCGGGGATTCGCCGGAGACTGCGAAGCCGATTCGACCGTCTCTGGCGCTTGCTCGCCCCGTTCAGGTACAGCCGTTGGGACGACTCGGACCCGCTTGACCACGAGGGCCGCGAGGCGCTCTACGAGACCATCGAGCGCTCGCCCGGCGCGTACCTGTCGGCGGTCTGCGAGTCGGCCGACGTGCCGGTCTCGACCGCCCGTCATCACCTCGACGTTCTCGAAGACGAGGGGCTGGTTACGACCGTCAAGGTCCGCGGCAAGCGCCGGTTCTACCCGGGCCGCGCCGAGGACGCGGAACTGGTCGCGGCGCTGGAGGACGAGGGGACCGCGCCGGTCCTCCGCGCGCTCGGTCGCCTCGGGGACTCCCACGGCGGCCGCCTCGCCGACGAACTCGACCGCGACCCCAGCACGGTCTCCCACCACCTCTCTCGCCTCGAAGACGCCGGACTGGTCGAGCGCGAGCGAGAGGGTCGGGCGGTCGTGAACCGACTCTCGCCGGAGGTTCGCGGGGTGCTTCGCGGGGACGAGGAGACCGGCGACGAGGAGACCGACACCGAGTCCGAGGCTTCGGCGATTGCGGACTGACGGAAACGTCCTCCGATGGGAACGACTACCCGAGGTCGAACATCTCGGCGGCCTGCGCCATGTCCTTGTCGCCCCGACCGCTCAGGTTCACCAGAATCACGTCGTCCTCGTCCATGTCGGCGGCGAGTTCTCGCGCCAGCGCTATCGCGTGGCTGGACTCCAGCGCGGGGATGATGCCCTCCAGTTCCGAGAGCGTCCGGAACGCGTCGAGGGCCGCGTCGTCTTCGACGGCGCGGTAGTCACACCGGCCGACCGCGCGGAACATGGCGTGTTCCGGGCCGACCGCGGGGTAGTCCAGTCCGGCGGACACCGAGTGGACTTCGGTGTCCTCGTCGAGCGTGCGAGTCTTCATTCCGTGCATCACGCCGTCCTCGCCCTCCGACAGGGGCGCGGCGTGCTTGCCCGACCCCTCGCCCTCGCCGCCGCCCTCCGCGCCGTAGAACTCCACGCTGTCGTCGTCCCGGAAGGCGTGGAACAGGCCGATGGCGTTCGACCCGCCGCCGACGCAGGCGACCGCGGCGTCGGGGAGTCGCCCCGCTTTCTCCCGAATCTGGTCGCGGGCCTCGCGGCCGATGACCGACTGGAACTCCCTGACCATCCGCGGGAAGGGGTCCGGCCCGACCGCGGACCCGACGAGGTAGTGAGTGTCCGCGACGTTCCCGGCGAAGTCTTCGAGCGCGGCGTCCACCGCGTCGGCGAGACCCGACCCGCCGCGAGTGACCTCGTTGACCTCCGCGCCCAGCAGGCGCATCCGGAAGACGTTCATCTGCTGGCGCTCGGCGTCCTTCTTCCCCATGTAAATCTCGGTCTCGATGCCCAGCAGCGCGCCGACCATCGCGGTGGCGACCCCGTGCTGGCCGGCCCCGGTTTCGGCGATGAGTCGGTTCTTCCCGGCCTCCTCCGCGAGGATGGCCTGTCCGAGGCAGTTGTTTATCTTGTGCGCGCCGCCGTGGAGAAGGTCCTCGCGCTTGAGGTAAATCTGCGCGCCGAACTCCTCGGACGGGCGCTCGGCGTGGAAGAGCGGCGTCGGTCGCCCCGCGAAGTCTTCGAGGTAGTTCCGGAACCGCCGACGGAATCGGTCGGTGTCGTGAATCTCGTCGAACGCCCGCGACAACTGTTCGAGCGGTTCTTCGAGCGGTTCGGGGACGTGTCGCCCGCCGAACCCCTCGAAGTTCCCGGTCTGCGTGTCTTCGTCTGGCATGAATCCTGAATTCTCACCGAGTTACATAAATCTTCAGCGCACTCGCGTCTGAGACGCTCCTTTCCGGTCCCATCAGTTTAGAGGAGGTTCGGCCCGCGGACTATTCGGACGCTCGTGCAGCGGTTGCGGTCCGGGTCTCGCGCTCCGCGATGCGAGAAACGTCGAGCAGAAAACATACATCCGCCACGCGGGAAGCCGACCGCATGAACCGGCGTCTCAGTTCGCTACTTGCCCTCACGTTCCTGCTCGTCACTGCCGGATGCGCGGGGTCGGTCGGCAGTTCCCCCGCCGGAGGCGAGGGGGAGTTCCACGCGGTCGTGGTCGAGGAAGCGCCGCCGAACGCGACCGTCCTCGCGTCCGACGACCCGCGAGTCGAGGCGAACGAGTACCTCCGGCGGGCGGTTCGCAGGGCCGCCGCGAACGGGTCGGACTCCGTCGTCACGGTTCCGGAGGCGGACGTGGAGCGAACGAAGGACGATGTGGCCGCGTTGCCGACGTACACCCTGAACCAATCGAGTTCGGCCGAGCACCGATGGGGCCACTACGTTCGCCACGACGGGACCGTGGTCAACGTCCAGTTCGTCGTGCTGGACTGACGGGTTACGCCACGTTGCGCTCCTCGACCAACTCTCCCGACTCGAACCGCTCGCTCCCCAGCGCCGAGACGTCCACCAGCGACGCCTCGCCGTCGAACACCAACTCGGCGACTATCTGCCCCGTCGCGGGCGCGTGCTGGAAGCCGTGGCCCGAGAAGCCCACGGCCTGCACGAACCCCGGGACGGTCTCTTCGAGTATCGGGTGATGGTCGGGCGTGACGGCGTAGAGTCCGGCCCACCCCCGGCGAATCTCGGAGTCGGGACCGAAGTACGTCGCGCAGTCGCCGGCGCGCTCGATGGCCTCGACGGCCCAGTCGAGGTCCGTCTTCCGGTCGAAGCCGTCCGGGTCGGCGTCGGGGTCCGAGACACCCTCGAAGTGCCCCCCGACGAGCGCCGCGCCGTCGCGCTCGGGTCGGAAGTGCGACCCCCTGTCGAGGTCGATTGTCAGGGGCACGTCCTCGGGGACCGGCGTCTCGGGTTCGACGACGAGAATCTGGCGGCGCTTGGGCGCGACCGGAATCTCCACGTCGGCCATCGCGGCGACCCGCCGCGCCCACGGTCCGGCGGCGTTGACCACGAAGTCGGTCTCGCGGCGCTCGTGCCCCTCGACGGTGAGACCGGTCACGCCGTCGCTCTCGCGGTGAATATCGGTCACGACGGTGTCGGTCCGAATCTCGGCCCCGGCGTCGCGGGCCGCGGCGGCGAACCCCTGTAGCGCGAGGTGCGGGTCGGCGAACCCGTCGGTCGGCGAGTAGGTCGCGGCGACGAACTCGTCGGTGCGGAGACCGGGGCAGTACTCGGCGGTCTCCTCGGGGTCGAGCAACTCGCTTGGCACCCCGAGGTCGTTCTGCATGGCGACTTGCTCCTCGAACGCGCGGGCCGTGTCCGCCTCGCGCGCCGCGAAGAGGTACCCCGACCGCCGGTAGGCGATGTCCGTACCGAACGTCTCCTCGAACGCCTCCCAAACCGCCATGCTCGCCAGCGACAACTCGACGTTGACGGGCGTCGAGAACTGGGCGCGGATGCCGCCGACGGAGCGCTCGGTGCTGCCGTTCCCGAGCGACCCCTTCTCGTAGACGGTTACGTCGGCCCCGCGCTCGGCGAGGTAGTGGGCGCTGGCGAGTCCGACGATACCGCCTCCGACGATGGCGACGTTCATACCTCCCCGGAGGGCCGCACGCGAGTTAATCGTTACCCCGTTTCAGGCTCTCCGGAGCGCGCTGTCCCGTCCTCCGTTCGGTTCCGTTGCACCGGGAACGTTCGCCGCGTCGGAGAAGCGAGCGGCCGCTTCGACGGCGACCCCGCTCCGCCGACTCTCACGTCTTCCGCCGACCGTCGCTGTCTCCCGAACGAAGGCGTCGCTTCGATGGTAATCGCGTGTTAATCGACCGAAAACCCGTCCTGAACTGAGTCGGCGACCGTTGCAACCAAAGTAGGCCGTCCTTCCCGGGGCGGAACGTTCGTGAACGGACCTGAACGGACGACTACATTATCAGGGCGTATCGGCAATTCTCGGGTAGCAGAACGCGCCGACGGCGGACGCTCGTCCGCCGAGGGAGACGGGAGACACACTTTCAGGATGACAACGAACACGACAGGGGCGACAATCGAATCGGCCGCCGAGACAGTCGCCGACCTCTGCGAGGACCGCGAACTCGTCGTGGCATCGAACCGCCAACCGTACAGCCACTACTACGAGGACGGGGACGCCGTCAGCGTGGACCGCCCGGCGGGCGGTCTCACCGCGGCGCTGGACCCCGTGATGCAGGCCGCCGAGGGGACGTGGGTTGCGTGGGGCGACGGCGACGCCGACCGAGAGGTCGTCGGCCCGGACGACACCGTGGCTGTCCCGCCCGAGGACCCCGCGTACGACCTCGCACGCGTCTGGCTGACAGACGAGCAGGTCGAGGGCTACTACCGCGGATACAGCAATCAAGTGCTCTGGCCGCTGTGTCACCTCGACACCGCGAAGATGAACCCTCGCGAGGAGTTCTGGCGCGAGTACCGCGAGACCAACGCCGACTTCGCCGACGCGATTCTCGACTCGACGGACGGCGCGGGAAGCGACCCCGTAGTCTGGTTTCAGGACTACCACCTCGCGCTGGCCCCGCGGCGGGTCCGGGACGCCCGGCCCGACGCCTTCCTCGCGCACTTCTGGCACATCCCGTGGCCGTCTCGGGACGTGTTCCGGGCGTGCCCGCAGTACGAGCAACTGCTCGACGGACTGCTCGCCAACGACCTCGTGGGCTTTCACACCGAGGACTACTGCCGGAACTTCCTCGACTGCGTGGAGGCCGCGACCGACGCCCGCGTGGACCGGGCCAGCGGTAGCGTCTCGTACCGCGGCCACCGGACCTTCGTGCGGTCGTTCCCGCTCGGCATCGACGCCAGCAGGCAGGCAGACCTCGCCGAGTCCGACGAGGCCGACGAGTGGTGGGCCGAGTTCCGCGACGCCCACGGTATCGACCCGAGCGACACCCTCGCGGTGGGCGTCGAGCGCCTCGACTACACCAAGGGCATCGAGCAGCGCCTCGCCGCGCTCGAACGCTTCTGGGCCGACAACCCCGAGCGGCGCGGCGAGTTCACCTACGTCCAGAAGGGGACCGAGAGCAGGTCGGGCATCGAGGCCTACGACCGACTGCAGGACCGCGTGGCCGCCGAAATCGAGCGCATCAACGACCGGTTCGGCACCGACGACTGGACGCCGGTGATATACACGACCGACCACCTCCCCGAGGCGGCCATCGCCGCGCTCTACCGCGAGGCCGACCTCGGTCTCGTGACGCCGGTCCGCGACGGGATGAACCTCGTCGCAAAGGAGTACGTCGCGGCCCAGACCCGCGACCCCGGCGTCCTCGTGCTGAGCGAACTCGCGGGCGCGACCGACCAGTTGGGCGACGAGGCCGTCCTCGTCCACCCCTACGACACGCCGGGCTTCGCCGACGGCATCGCCGAGGCGCTCTCGCTGTCGCTGGCCGAGCGCCGCACGCGAATCGCGGACCTCCAGCGCGAGGTCCACGCCAAGGACGTCTACGAGTGGCTCGAATCCACCTTCGAGACCGCCGCCGCCGTCGAACGCGGCCGGCGCTCGCTCCGGCAGAGCAGACCGAGTCCGACCGACGACTGACGCGGGCGACGACTCGACGCTCGCACGACATCCGCATCCACCGATGGCAGACCCCACCGACCCAGACCACGACCGCGACGGCGGCACCGCCCCGGACGACAGTACCGGCGACGAAGTAGCTTCGGACGACGACGCCGACGACCCCAACGCCGACGGCCCGGACGATGCGGACGCCGAGATTCCGGCGCGACTCCGCGAGAACCTCTACGTCGTCGTCGAGGAACTCGCGGACCACGACGGTCTGCTCGTCGCGCTCGACTTCGACGGCACCCTCGCCGCCATCGAGAACCGCCCGGAGGAGGCGACGATTCCGGACCCGACACGCGAGGCCGTGGCGTCGCTAGCCCACGAACCGAACGTCGAGGTCGCGGTCGTCAGCGGCCGGGAACTGGCCGACGTGCGCGAGCGCGTCGGCGTCCCCGACATCTCCTACGCCGGGAACCACGGTCTGGAAATCCACGCCGACGAGTACACCGTCCACCCGACCGCGAGCGCGGCCGAGGAGGACATCGCCGAACTCTGCGACCTGCTGACCGACGAACTCGCCCACGTCGAGGGCGTCATCGTGGAGAACAAGGGCGTGACCGCCACCGTCCACCATCGACTCGTGGACGACGACGAGGTGCCCGCGGTCGTGGACGCGGTCGAGACGCTGGTCGCCGCCCGCGACGACGTGCGCCTGACCACCGGCAAGGACGTACTGGAACTCCGGCCCGCGGTCGAGTGGGACAAGGGCGAGGCGGTCCGTGAACTCCGGGAGGAACTCGTCCCCGACGACGAGCGCTGGCTTCCGGTCTACGTCGGCGACGACACGACCGACGAGGCGGCCTTCCTCCACGTCGGCGACCGTGGTCTCGGCGTCAAGGTGGGCGACGACCCCGACACCGAGGCCCCGTATCGCGTCGCCGACTCGGAGGCCGTCCGCACGATACTGGAGTGGTTGCACGAGTACGGCGTCGAGTTCGTCGGGACCGACCACCGCGACGTCTCCGGCGGGCCGTCGTGACCTGCCGCGGTCCGAGCAATTCGGCCGGGAGTCACCCTGCCGTCGGCGTAATGCCGCGTTGAATCGGCCGTCGCCGCCGCGAACGATGTGAACGGTCGCTCCGGTTTATTCGCCGAATCGGACAACTCCAGTACGGAACCATGGCTACTGACGACGGCGACACCGACGACGAGCAGCGCGAGGACCGCGCCGAGTCGGCCGACTCCCCGGACCGCTTCGGACCGGGAACGACCGACCCGTCTCGCGGAGACGGAGACGACGAGGAGAACGTGCGGACCTACAGTAACGGGGGGCGAGACGCGGACTCCCGCCGACGTGGCGACGCGCCGGGCGGCGAGTCCCCGCCGCCGACAGGTCCCGGCGGACCTGACCCACGCCACGGGAACCAGACCGACCGGCCGAACTCCCAGCAGCGACGGTACGGCGCTCGACCGCCGAGCGGTGGTGCCCCGACCGAGGGTACTCAGGGACCGACTCCGGGGGAACCGTCCCCCGGCAAACCTCCCTCGGGCGAATCGCCTTCCGGTAAACCACCGTCCGGCGAACCGCTTTCCAGTGAGCGGGCCGGTGGCCGCGAACCGACCGGTCCCCCGGAGCGACCCGGCGGTCAGGGTGCAGAGAGCGGCCCGGGACCGACCGGCGGTCGAGACGTTCCGGCGCGACCCGATTCGACGCCGGGCGAGGGTCGCCGGTCCGCGCCCGACGTGACGCCGAAGCGAACGCAACCGCCGAAGAAACCGTCCGAACCGGCACCGACGGACCGGGCCGAGCGAGGCGAGCAAGCTCGGGGTTCGTCGGAGCGCGGCGAGAGCGGGGCGGGGACCGAATCGGAGTCCGGGCCGCCGAAGTACGGCGGGCGGTGGGACCCGAGCCGCGGCGGCGAGACCGGTCCGACCGGTCGGAGTGGCCAACCCGGCCCGCAGGGCGACCCTCCGCGTCAGCGTCGGCGGACTTCCGGCCGTCGGGCCGACCGCGAGCGCGCCACGCGGGAGTACGAGCGACGGTTCGACAGGCAACTCGACAGACAGCGCGACTTCCAGATAGAGAAAGGCGGCGGGAAGTACCGGCGACGGTAATCGGGACGACCGCGAGCGGTCGGTTCGGTACTGCGGGTATCAGTCGCCCGCGTCCGTTCTGGCGGTTCGTCGGGCCGCGCGCTCGATGAACTCCTCGGGTAACTCGTCGATTTCCCCGGCCTGCACGCCCCAGAGGTGCGCGTAGAGACCGTCCTCGTCGAGCAGCTCGCCGTGGGTTCCGCGCTCCACGATTTCGCCGCCTTCGAGGACCACGATTTTCTCGGCGTCCTTGATGGTCGAGAGGCGGTGGGCGATGGCGAACGTGGTCCGGTCCTCGGTGAGTTCGTCCAGACTCCGCTGGATGAGCATCTCGGTCTCGGTGTCCACGTCGCTGGTCGCCTCGTCCAGCACGAGGATTTCGGGGTCCTTCAGCACCGCGCGGGCGATGGAGATGCGCTGGCGCTGGCCGCCCGAGAGTTTCACGCCGCGCTCGCCGACTTCGGTCTCGTAGCCGTCCGGCAGGTTTTGGATGAACTCGTGGGCCTCCGCGGCCTTCGCGGCCTCCACGATGTCCTCGTGGTCCACGTCGAAGGTGCCGTAGGCGATGTTCTCCTCGACCGTCCCGTAGAACATGAACGTGTCCTGACTGACGTAGCCGATGTTCTGGCGGAGGCTCGGCAGACTCACGTCCCGCAGGTCGGTGCCGTCGATGCGGATGGCACCCTCGTCCACGTCGTACATCCGGAGCAGGAGTTTAAGGACGGTGGACTTGCCCGCGCCCGTCGGTCCCACCAGCGCGAGGGTGTCGCCGCCATCGACTTCGAAGCTGACGTCGTTCACGATGGTCTCGTCCTCGTCGTAGCCGAAGGTCACGTCGTCGTAGACGACCTCGCCGTCCTCGACCACGAGGTCCTCCGCGTCGGGGTCCTCCCGGATTCGACTCGGTTCGTCCATCAACCCGAAGATGCGGGAACTCGACGCGTACGCGCGTTGGTACATGTTGATGATGGAGCCGAACTGCGCCATCGGCCAGATGAACCGCTGGGTGAACAGGATGAACGTGACGAACTCGCCGGGTCTGAGGGTTCCGGTGAAGAACCACGGTCCCTCGCCGTTGAACACCCAGAGACCGCCGACGACGAAGGTGAGTGCGAACCCGAGTCCGGACAGAATCTGGAGCGAGGGGAAGAACTTGATGCGGGTGACGATAGCGCCCCAGTTCGAGTCGAAGTAGTCGTTCGACACGTCCTCGACCCGGTCGGACTCGTAGCTCTCGGTGTTACTCGTCTTGATGACCTGAATCCCGCTGAGGTTGTTCTCCAGTCGGGAGTTGACGTTGCCCACCGCGGTCCGGACGTCGGCGTACTTCGGCTGGATAATCTGGATGAACTTGTAGGTGAAGATAGCGATGAGCGGCACAGGCACCATCGCCACGAGTGCTAGCTGCCAGTTGATGGCGAAGAGGAATGCTGCGATGGCGAGCACCATCACGCCCAGTCGGAACGCCGAGTTCATCCCGTCGTTGAGGAACCGCTCCAGTCGGTTCACGTCGTTCGACAGGATGGACATCATCTCGCCGGTCTGCTTGTCGGCGAAGAAGTCCATGTTCAGCCGCTGCATCTTGTCGTACGTGTCGGTCCGTATGTTGTGCTGGATGTTCTGTGCGAAGGAGTTCCACCCCCAGTTTCGCGCCCAGTGGAACGCCGCACCGACGCCGAAGGCGGCCGCGACGACGCCGACCGAGAACCAGAACTGGCCGGTCCGTCCCGTCGGTGTAATAGCCGCTACCAACCCGCTCGATACGAACGGGAGTTGCCCCGCCAGCGCGTCCGCGTACGGAATCTGGTTGGACTGTTGGCCGAACAACGAGTCGATGGCGACGCCGAGGATTACAGGCGGGAGCAGGTTCAGCACCCGCGCGAAGATGCTCGCCACGACGCCCGTGACGAACGCGAAGGCGTTCTCCGACCCGTATTCGAGGAACAGCCGTTTCATGGGGTTCTCGGCCTGCTCCCGTTGTTCCTCGAACGGGTCGTCTTCGTCGTCTGTGAAACTCATTACCACTGTGAAAAGGTTCGGCCGTTGAAAAACTTTCCTTCGAATCGAAACACCGGGGGCGTGGCTTCGAGCGTTCTCATCGGGCTTCGAAATGACGAATAGACTGACCTTATGCGTATCGGTAGTCTGTGAACGAGTGGCAGAACACGCGAGAGTCGCCGAGCGTTCGACGCCCGTCCCGAACTACAGCGACTGGGACTCTATCTCGGGGTCCACGTCGGCCTGAGCCAAGTCCTGTCGGATGCGGTCCCGCAGCGGACCGGGCACGGTGTCGCGGCCGACCGGGACCGCGGTCTCGCCGTCTCCCTTCACCTTCCAGTAGACCACGCACTCGCTCGGCGCGTAGAACTCGATGCTGTAGTAGTCGTCGCCGCCCTTGTAGTGGACGCGGGCCGCGAACCCCTCGGCCTGCCAGCCCTCCTGTTCGGTGAGCGCCTCGACGCGTTCGTCCATGGCCGAGGGTAGTCGGCGGCCGTGGTAGTGGTTTACGAAACGCGACCGAGAAGGTAACAGTTATTTCCGGCGAGCGGTTTTGTCCCGATATCGGGTCCGTGGTCTAGTTGGTTATGACGCGGCCTTTACAAGGCTGAGGCCGGTGGTTCGAATCCGCCCGGACCCATCGATTTTATCCGCGAACGAAGTGAGCAGTCGAATCTGTGACGGAGGGCGATTCGAAGCCCGAAAGACGAGCGGAGCGAGTCTTTCTCCGGTTCGAATCCACCCGGACCCACTTCTGACGGTGTACCGCGACCAGCGAGGTGACGCCCGTTCGTCGTCGTGCGGCGGCAGTCGGTTCGCCCAACTCGAATCGCTGGTCCCTCGGCTTCCGAGACGGTCAGCGTCGGCCCTCTTCTCCCATCCCGGTGGACCGAGAGTTGCACCGAGGTGTCCTCCGACGACCACGGGTCGCGTCGGGCGAACGTGTCGGTAACTCCTTTCTGCGGTTACGACCGGGAGAACGTGTCGATGACAAAACGGGCGGACTGAGAGACCCGGGAGACCGTAGCGGAGGGCCGAAGCTCCAGTCGGCGACCGGTTCAGTCAGTCGATTTCGGCACGGACGAACGAGAGGTAGCCGAGGGCCGGTGGGACGACAATCCAAGTGAGCAGCACGCCGACCACGGTGACGGTGCTGACCGACTCGCTCGTCTCGAACGCTCCGCCGGGGAGGAGCCGGAGCGACCGGAAGTACGCCTCGGCGGGACTCAACGTGGTGAAGACCTGCCAGACGCCGCCGGAGAGTTGGACCCCCAGCAACAGGTCCGCCGCGCCACCGATAACCTGTGGGACGGTGATGGGCGAAACGCGCGACCACAGGAGCGTGAACACGGAGTACATCACGACGGTGTTGGTCATCGCTCGCCTTCGACTGTCGCTCGCGGCGGAGACGGCGACACCGATACCGACGTACGACCCCGCGAACAGGAGCGTGAGACCACCGAACGTCGCAACCGCGTCGAGTCTCGGCCGGTCGAACATCTGCGTCGACACCGCTCCGGCGAGGAGGAAGGCGAGTCCGACGGCCGCCGAGACCAGCCCCAACCGCGAGGTGTACTTACCGAGTAGTACATCGCTCCGTTCGAGCGGGTACCCGAGGAGGAACCGAATCGTCCCGGAGTCGCGCTCACCCGCGATGGTGAGGTAACTCGCGAGTAGCGACACCAGCGGCACGAACAGGAGACCGACGAGCACCGTGAGCTGAATCGCCGTGTAGACCGTCTGGCCCTCGGTAAGGCCGACGCCGACGAAGAGAATACCCACGAATAGAACGTACAGTCCGAGAACCGCCTGCATCAGTCGGCCGCGCCGGATGTCCAACAGGTCCTGCCGGACGACGCTGACCACCGAACCGAAGTCGGTCACGCCGACACCTCCGTTTCCTCGGGGCGCGACGTCGCCGTCCTCTCACCGGCGTCCGCACTTCCCGTTAGCGCCGTGAACGTGTCTTCGAGGCTCCCTTCGTCTACCTCGAAGTCGGCGACGCCGCCGGCCCGTTCGAGTGCTGCTATCACTCGCCCCTTCGCCCGCGCCCGTCGGCACGAGACGGTGACGCGTTCTCCTTCGACCTCCGCCTCCTCGACACCGTCGAGGTCCGCGAGTACCTCGGGTCGAACCGGTGGCTCGGCGACTGTCGCCCGCACGACCGTGTCGTCCGTCCATCGCTCTCTGAGGGTATCGATGCTGTCCACCGCTGCCATCTCTCCCGCCCGCATCACGCCGACGCGGTCGCTGACAGCCTCGACTTCGGGGAGGATGTGCGACGAGAAGAAGACGGTGGTCCCGGCGGCCGCCTCTTCGAGGACGACGTCTCGAATCTCCTGCATCCCGTTGGGGTCGAGTCCCGACTGGGGTTCGTCGAGGACGAGCAGGTCCGGGTCACCGGCGAGGGCAGTCGCCAGCGCCATTCGTTGTGCCATCCCGGTCGAGTACCCACCCGCCCGGCGGTCCCACGCGTTCGGGTCGAGACGACCCGAGAGAGCAACTCCTCCGGGTCGTCGTCTGCGTCTTTGATGCGAACCGCGGAGGCGACGTGTTCCCGCCCGGTTAGCCGGTCGTAGACCCCGACGTTCTCGGGCAACACGCCGGTTCGCGCCCGGAGCTGGCGCGACTCCGTCTCCACGTCGTGGCCCAGCACTGTTCCGCTGCCCGACGAGGGGGACATGTAGCCGAGTAGTACGTTGATAGTGGTCGATTTTCCGGCACCGTTGGGACCGAGGAAGCCGAACACTTCGCCCTCCTCGACCTCGAACGACAGGCCGTCGACGGCGGTTACGTCGCCGAAACGCTTCGTCAGATTTCTCGTCTCTATCACTGACATCCGGTCTTCGGTACCCGAATGACCGCAATAAAGGGGTGCGTCCGTTTTCGCCCCTGTATCGGCTTCAGCGGCCGATACACCCGGAATTTCGGCGTTGTAGCTCTCCTCGTTGCCGGGGTCGCTCTCCGGTCGATACACCACTGTAGCGACGAGATACTCGCGTACAACGATTCTCCGAGACCACCGTCACCGGTGGATATAACAACGTAAAAAGATGATATCGGTATCATGACCCGGAAATCGGCGTCGCTCCTCACCAAGACCCAGCGGCGACGCCTCCGAAACGACTTCAAGGAGCTGACCGAGAGCAAGAAACGGCGAGACCAGCAACGAATCCGCAATCGGCTACAGGCGGGCACGCTCGACTTCCAACTCCTCGCCGACGTTCCGGACAAACAACTCGATTTGGCGTTCGACGACGCGTCGGACGAGGAGCTTCGAGAGGCCCTCTCGAACGCGTATCTCACCATCGAACGCATCCGCGAACTGAAACAGTACGACCGAGAGGACCTGATAGAGACCGCTCGCGCTCGGGGGAACGAGTACTCGGAGCACGGAGACGACGTGCGGTCGCTCGAACGACTCGACCTCCGCACCGAGACCGAGGTGCGAGCGGCGGCCGAGACCGAGACCGAACGACGACTGACGGGGAGTCGGTGGACGAAGTACGCGAACGCGGTGATGGCTCTCGGTGCCGCCGGGTTCGTATTCAGCGCGTTGCTGTGGTCGCTCGACCAACTATTCGGGACGAGTCTCTGGGCCGGCAACAACGTTCTCGTCGTAGCCGTCTTCCTCCTCGTGTTCCTCGGTCTGGCCGGTTGGACGTTGATTATGGGGGCGAACGTCCTGAAACACGACGTCAGTCCCTACGTCAAGCGGCTAGTGGACGAGAAACTCCACTCGTAGCGACAGCGGTACGTCGAACTCGCCGGAGGCCACCAAACCTATACCACCCTACGAGAAACGCCACGGCCATGCGCTGGCACGCCAGTTTCGGGGTGATGGAGTGAACCGCCGTCTGCTGGCCGCGGCCGTCGTCCTGCTCGGAACCGTCGGGGGAGGCGTCCTGTTCGCCGACGGTGTGATTCCGGGTGCGACTCCGAGCGACGGGACGACTCAGCCCGCGGAGACGACCGACACCGAAGCGGGACCGACGACGACTGGGACCCAACCGAACGACGGCAACGCGGGGGGAACGACGACCGGGACGACCGACGACCGCGAGTACGCGTTCACCATCCTGACGGTCGAGAAATGCGGCAGCACCTGTCGGGACGTGACGGCCCGATTGGACAACACCGGCGAGACGCCCCGGGAGAACGTCCGCGTCACGACGAAGATGTACGCGGACGACGAACTGCTCTGGTCGGGCAACCAGACCGTCGGGACTCTCGGCCCCGGCGAATCTCACACCTCCACGAAGCGCGTGAACGTGGGGTTCTCGGGCGGGATGGCTATCAAGGCCAACGACGGCTACGTCACCATCGTCACGGTCGTCCGCTCCGACAGCGGGACGACGCGCTTCTCCGAGCGCCGGAAGGTCGCCTGACCCCCGCGCTCACTCGATGTCGGCCCCGCAGTCGGGGCACTCGTCGTCGGCGATGGTCACCTGTGCGTCGCAGTCGGGACAGAACTCGAGATAGCAGGCCGGGTCGCCCATGTCGTCTGTGCGGTACGGTCTCGCGGAACAAAGTCGTTGTCCCGCCTCCGTCGTGGTGTTTCGAAACGCTTTTCTCTCTCATGTGCCTCGTTGCGAGTGCGCCGCCTTAGCTCAGACTGGGAGAGCACTCGACTGAAGATCGAGCTGTCCCCGGTTCAAATCCGGGAGGCGGCACTTCTCTGAACTCGACCGAACAGCGAGGCGTTTTATCGCCGAGCGATTCGTCGAGTTCTGAAAGTGTACCCGGTACGGATTCGAACCCTATCAGAGCCAGCCCGCGCAGCGAAGCGAGCAGGAACCTCTGATTTCGGTTCAAATCCGGGAGGCGGCATATTCCTGCGGCCGACAACACGAACGAGCGTAGCGAGTGAGCTGTCGTCGGTGAGTCTGCATCCCGAGAAGATTTGAATCTTCTCCGTTACAATTCAATCGATGACAAACCCTGCAAGCCCTACTTCCATTTCGCGCCAGTTCTAGTGTATTCCCCGGTACTCGTCCCGGTCTTCGTCACTCCTCGATGAAGTTCGTTCAACTGGTCCGGACGCTTTGTTCTTTACTACGCTCTTCCAACTACTCGACAATATTCCGGACGACTTGACCCAGAGGGAACCGCACGTCTTACAGCCAACGACCGATGGTGTCGAAACCGTCTTTTTCCGTAGCGTGGCTTTGTACGTAATCTCGAACTCTGAGTCTTCGGCGGTGTACTGGTAGAGTTTGTTCCCTTCGGTGTCACAAACCGGGCAGCACTCGCCGATTGGTGTGTCACCTCGCTTTTCGGTTCCTTCTTCTCGGAACTTGACGAACTTGTTACGGTTCCGTGTATCGATAGGTTTCGACGTAGATTCGTCTCGTTCTGTTTCGTATCGTTTTGTCTCGTCTCGTGACTCTATTTGGGACGAACTAGAGGACG